>JAAXWY010000064.1 GCA_013334745.1 Coriobacteriia bacterium | reverse complement strand
AGGTCATCACGTCGAGCGGGTTGGTGACGCAGATGATGATCGCGTCGGGCGAGGCCGCAGCCACCTGGCCGATCACGCTCTCGACTATCGCGCGGTTAGCCGCGAGCAGATCGTCGCGGGTCATGCCGGGCTTGCGGGGCAGACCCGCCGTCACCACCACAACGTCGGAACCGGCGGTGTCGGCGTAGTCGTTGGTGCCGGTGACGCTGGGCCCGAAACGCTCGACCGAGCGCATGTGCATCATGTCGAGCGCCTTGCCCTGCGGCAGGCCCTCGGCCACGTCGATCATGACGACATCAGCGATGTCGTGAAGAAGCAGGAGTTGCGCTGCAGTAGCACCGACCTGGCCGGCACCGACCACGGTGACTTTGGGATAGGCCACGCGAGAAGTCCCCTCTGATCCGGATGATTCGCGCCTCGGGACGGTGCCGGGCGCGTGCGAGTCAACCCGGATTCTAGCACGGGGGACGACACGCTCAGTGGTCACCCGAGCGGTTCGCGAGGGTCAGGACAGATCGGGTCCGTGCTCCGGCGAAAGCACGCCCGTGTTGCGCGCGAAGCGCTGCTGCAACAGCGGCGGCACCGAAGGAAGCGGCTCTCGGGGCTCAGGGGTCGGGATGGGAACCGGCACGTCCACGAGAAGCACGCCCTCCCCTGCGAGCGCCTCGGCCACGACCTCGCCGAGTACGACGACACCGCTTCCGCCGTGCCCCGGCTCGAGCGGTTCACCACCGGCACACTCGGCGACGACTACGACTCCTGCGACGGAGTCAGACAGCGCGATAGCGAACTCGAGGGCGGCCTCGGACTGGAAGTCCGTCTCGCTGCAAGGCGAAAGCACCAGCACGGAGGGCTTCTCGGCCGCCATTCGGGCAAGCTCGATCGGATCGAGGCACGAGTCGCACGAGAGCACGCCGACCGTACCAGCGCCTTCGGGAAGCGCCGAGACCCACGAAGCCGAACCCGGTCCCGCTGCCACGCATACGGCGGGCGCTAGGTCAGTCAACTCCTCGAGAAGCCTCTCGCGCACAGGCGAGAGTGCATTCGCGAGCGAAGGGACCGCAGGGAGTACCACGAACTCAGCTTCCCTCGACGCGGCGTCACGCGCGGCTACTGCGAGCGCGGCAGCGTCTTGCGCGGCATCACCGCGGATGAAGTGCTGGATTGCAGCAATCCGCATGGCAGCTCCTCATGACGTCACAAACCCACATGAAGTTCATGCCCCGCAACGGTCGCGCCCACTCGGTCGCCCTGCAAGTCGCTACTCGGCGGCCTTCTTCTTCGCACCGCCGGTGCTCCGCTTCGCCGCCGGCTTGCGGCCGCCCTTCGCCCCGCCCTTGCCCGACGCCGCCTTCTTCGCCTCGGCCTCGGCCTTCGCGGGGCAGTTGGGGTCGATGCAGATCTTCCAGGGTCCGCGACCGGTGTTGACGACGACCATCGGCGCGGTGCACGAAGGGCACTGCTCGCCGGTGGCCTCGAGCTCGCCGCGCTGCGGAAGCGGGTAGCTGGTCTCGCACAGTTCGTAGTTCGTGCAGCGGACGAACCGCTTGAGCGTGCGCTGCGAGCGACGAACCGTAAGGTCACCCGTACGCCCGGCCTCAGCGCATGCCTTGCACGCGCCAACAGAGATCTCGGGCTCGTGGTTGGTGGCACACGCAGGGTCGAGGCAGACGACCCGCGGCTTGCTACGGAACTGGATGACTTTGACCTGCGGCGTGCCACAGGTCTCGCACAGCTCATCGACCGACTCGATCTTGCCCTGCGGCAGCGGATACGTGACGTCGCAGTCCGGCCACCCGGTGCACCCGACGAACTGGCCGCGCGTCTTGGGCGACGCCTTGATGAGGAGGTCGTGACCGGACTTGGGGCACACGCCCACCTTCGCGTCGTCGGCGCCCGCCTCACGAAGCGCCTCGCCCACCTCATCGACACGGCCGATCAACTCGTTCATGACAGCGGCGAGGATCTCGCGCGAGTGACCCACGACTTCGCCGCGGCTCGTGCGGCCGTTGGCGATGGCGTCCATCTCGGCTTCGAGCTCGCTCGTCATGTCAGGGGTCGTGATGCGCGGAGCGAACCGCGAGAGCGCGTCGATGACCGCACGGCCGAGGTTGGTCGGCTCGAGCGGCTCGTTGACCGCGTACTTGACCTCGAGCAGACGCTCGATGATCGCGTGGCGGGTAGCCTTCGTGCCCAGCCCGCGCTTCTCCATCTCCTGGATGAGCTTGCCCTGGCTGTAGCGGGAAGGCGGCTCGGTCTGCTTGGCCGCCATCTCGGCGCCGAGGAAGTCGACCGTCTGGCTCTCGCTGAGGGCCGGCAGCTGCTCGTCCTTCTTCAGTCCATACGGGTAGATGCCACGGAACCCCGGCACCACCAGCACGTCACCCTTGGCGACGAACGGCTCGCCTGCGACATCGAGCGTGACCTTCGTGCCCTCGATGATGGCGGGGTCCGACATCGTCGCCATGAAGCGGCGGGCGATGAGGTTGTAGAGCTTCCACTCTTCGGGCTTGAGCTTCTCGGGATCTGCTGCCGCGGTGGGGGTTATCGGCGGGTGGTCCGTCGTCTCCTTCGCGCCGCGAGTGGGATGCAGCGGGCCCGCGAGGATGCTCTTCACGTGCTCGCGGTAGACGGCGACCTCGGCGAGCGAATTGAGGATGCCTTTGAGGTCGAGCGAGGCGGGATAGACGGTGTTATCGACACGCGGGTAGCTGATGAGGCCGTCCATGTAGAGCGACTCGGCGATGCGCATCGTGCGTGCCGGCGTGATGCCCTCGGACGCGGCGGCCGCCTGAAGCGCCGTCGTGTTGAACGGCGTCGGCGGCGCGACCTTGCGCTTCTTCTTCTCAGTGGTCGTCACCGTTGCGGTCTTGGCACCGGCGACGGCATCCATGACCCGCTGTGCCGCGTCCTCGGCCTTGAAGCGGTCGGTGGCATGCCCCGCCGAGAACTCGGCGCCGGACGCCGAGAAGGCACCCTTCACGGTCCAGTAGTGCTCGGGGACGAACGCCTCGCGCTCCCGCTCCCGCTCGACGATGAGCGCAAGTGTGGGCGTCTGCACGCGACCGGCCGACTTCACGTTTCCGAAGCCGCCGAACTTCGCCATCGTCAGATAGCGGGTCAGCACGGCGCCCCAGACCAGATCGATGTCCTGGCGCGACTCACCGGCCTGCGCGAGGCACTCGTCGACCTCGACGAGGGACGCGAACGCGCGCTCCACCTCATCCTTGGTGATCGCCGAGAACCGCGCGCGGTGGATGGGGGCCTTGGGATTGACCTCGCGCACGAGACCGGCGGCGTCGCTGCCGATGAGCTCTCCCTCGCGGTCGAAGTCGGTCGCGATCACGATCTCCTCGGCCTTCTTGGCCACGCTCTTGAGGGAGCGAATGAGCTCTCGCTCGGCGGGCGTCTTGCCCACAGGCGCCCACACCAGATACGGCAGTGAAGGGATCTTCCACGTCTTGAGGTCGACGCCGTCGACGGTGAAGGGCTTGCGCTTGACGTCCCACGGCGGCGTACGAAGCGACGAGGGGATCGTGGCCGGTTCGCTCGTGTCATCAGCCCACACGGCGTTCCAACCGGAGTTTCCGAAGATGAGCTGCAAGGGGAAGTCGACGCCGAGGATGTGGCCCTTGAGCCCGATTGAGATCCAGTCCTCGCCATCACGACGGAACTTGTAGACAGGCGTGTTGTAGACCTTGTCGGTCGTCGGCTTGCCCACTGCGAGGATCTCCGCGAGCTTCTTGGCGGCGATGTTCTTCTCGGTGACGATCAGCTTCAAGACGACGTCCTTCCCCAAAACAAGGCGATTTGCAGCCGAGTATACACAGGTGCGTCAACCCCTATTTAGTACGCGGGGCTGACAGGAACCCAAACGGAAGCTGAATCGGGACTCGAGAATCCGACGCGCGGCAGGCTCGCCGACCGGGCGTGATACTACAGCCCGATCTCGGCCTTTCGCGCCTTCATCGCGGTCAAGGCGAGCGCGAGGAAGTCATCGCGTTCCATGCCGAGAAGCTCGCACCCGGCCATCTGCTCGCGGGAGGCGCCCTTCGCGAACGCGCCTTCCTTCCAGCGCTTCTTGAGGCTCTTGAGCTCGACGTTGTCCAGATCGCGGTCGGGCCGCACGAGGGCCGCCGCCACGATGAATCCGGTCGTCGGGTCGGCACACCACAGAGCGTGGTCCATGAGCGTCTCTCGCGTGGCCTTGTCCGCATGGCCGAGAATCGCGTGCATCATCTCGTCGTCGACGAGCCCTGCCAGGAGCTGTGCGGACACGAGCCCGTGGTTGACAGGGTCATCGGCGGTCTCAGCGTAGTCGAGATCGTGGAGCAGGCCCGCGAGACCCCAGCGAGCGACGTCATCGTCCGAGCACCCGAGATGGGCCGCGAGGGCTTCCATGATGATCTCGGTCGCCACGCAGTGGTTGACCAGATTGGCCTGGGGGATCCTCTCCGAGACCAGCGCGAAGGCTTCGTCGCGCGAGATCACTCGGCGGCTCCGGCGCGCTTCTCGGCGACGGCGGCCTTGGCCGCCTCGATGCGCTCGGCGAGCCACTCGGCCCACTCGGCCACGCCCTCGCCCTTTGTCGCGGCGATGCGGAAGATCGGCGCCTTGGGGTTCAAGGTATGGACCTCGCCGTTGAACTCCTCCTCGTTGAAGTCGAACACCGGCATGGTGTCGACCTTGTTCAAGATGACGGCCTCCGAGATCTGGAAGATGCCGGGGTACTTGTAGGGCTTGTCGTGTCCCTCGGGCACCGACAGAATCATGACCTTTGCGTTCTCGCCGAGGTAGAAGTCGGTGGGGCATACGAGGTTGCCCACGTTCTCGATGATGATGAGGTCGAGTTCCTCAAGCGGCAGCGCCTCGATCGCGCGCTTGATCATGTCGCTCTCAAGGTGGCACGCACCGCCGGTGTTGATCTGCACCGCCGGGATGCCGTGCGCCTTGACCTTCTCGGCGTCGACTTTGGACGCGATATCGCCTTCGATGACGGCGATGCGGTAACGGTCACGCAGCGCGGCGATCGTGGCCAGAATCGTCGAGGTCTTGCCGGCACCCGGTGAGGCCATCAGGTCGAGCACGAAGACGCCATGGCTATCGAGCAGCGTTCTGTTCTCTGCTGCCAGGCGCTCGTTGAGGTCGAGGATGGGCCTAGAGAGATCGATCTCCACGGTTACTCCTTCGCGGTATCTGTCGGTGCAGTCGTGTCTTCGGGGGGTGCGGCCGCTTCGTCCTCGCCGTTGTCCGCCTCGATGCTGTCGATCTGCAGTTCGCGCCCCTGCAGAAGCTCCACTGCCATGCTGCCACACTCGGGGCACACCATCTGAAAGCGGTCATGCTCGTACTCGGTTCCGCACACCAGACAGCGCGACTTGGCCGGCACCTTGTTGATCACAAGAACCGCGCCCTCGGCCATCGTGTCAGGCGTCAGCGCCTCGAATGCGAAGTTCAGCGCGAAGTCCACCGTCTCAGTGAGGTCGCCGACACTGATCCGTATCTCGGTGATTCTCGTCGCGCCCGCATCGGTGGCCGCGTCGAAAGAAGCGGCGAGGATGCTTTGCGTGATGCCCATCTCATGCATGTCGGTCCTTGCGCCGGTGTGCTGCCGAGGCTATGCGTCGTCGGCGATGCCGAGAGCCATCTCCTCGGCCTTCTGCGCGGCGATACGCTTGCGAAGCGTCACTCGTGCCAACAGCATGCTGCCCTCGTACAAGAGCACGAGTGCCCCGTACAGTCCGCCCATCGTCCACGGCGACCAATCAGGCGTCGCGGCCGACGCGACGAACATCAGTGAGACGTAGACCAAACGCCACTGCTCGCGAAGCTTCGCGTACGGCACTATGTTGAAGATGACGAGGTAGAACACCACGATCGGGAGCTCGAATCCGATGCCGAACCCGAGTAGCAGCATGATCACGCCCTGGAAGAACTTCTGCGCATCGGGCACCACCTGCACTGCCGTGCCGCCCTGGGCGAGGATCCACTGGAAGCCGACATCGAGGATGACCGTGTAGCAAAACGTCGTTCCGAGTGCGAAGAGCACCACCGCCGAGATAAACGTGGGGATGACGTACCTGCGCTCCTTTGACTTGAGCGCCGGCAGGAAGAACGCCATGAGCTGCCAAATGATGATGGGCGCACCGACCACGAGCGAGGCGTAGAACGCCACCTGAAAGCGCAGTCCGAACGTGCCAAACGGAGTGAAGATAGTCGGCGCCGAATCCAACTGCGGCAGAATCGGAGCCATCACGAAGTTGTAGATGTCCCAGCCCCACGTGTAGAGAGCCATGGACAGCACCAGGATGGTCACGGCGATGACGATGATTCGCCGGCGAAGCTCGGCGATGTGCTCGAAGAAGGGCATGCGCTGCGGGAGAATGGGCATGGTCAGCGAGGAGTTACTCCTCCTCCTCCTCTTCGACTTCATCGAGCCCGTAAAGTGATGACGCGGTGGTGGCCTTCTTGGTGGTGTCGGCCGTAGTGGTCGCGCTCGACTTGGAGTCGGCGGAATCCGAGGACGGAACCTTCTCCGGATCGATGCCCATGACCTCAGCCTTGACCAGCCGCTCCATGTCCTCCTGCGTCTTCTTGAACATGTTGACGGCCTTGCTGATGGTCCGCGCGATCTCCGGAATCTTATCCGGACCGAAGACTATGAAAGCGAACACTGCGACGATCAGCAGCTCTGTTCCGCTTATCCCGAACACTACCTCACCCTTCCAAGACAAAGCCCGTTAGCGCTCGCACGCAATCGCCGTGCCGAGTCAGCGGTACCGGCCGCTGTGATGGCGATTAGAACTCGCGTGCCTCAGCGACATCCGTGAATACCGGAAAGACCTTGTCCAGACCGGTGATGCGGAAGATTTTCAGAATGTTGTCGCGAGTGCACACGATGCGCACGGCACCGTCGCGCTCGCGAGCGCGCCGCAAGATGCTCACAAGGACGCCAAGACCCGAACTGTCGATGAAGCTCACGCCTTCGAGGTCGACTACGACGTTGGAGCATCCGCCTTCAACGAGCTCGATGAGGCGCTCCTTGAGCTTGGGGGCGGTATAGACGTCAACCTCGCCGCCGAGTGTCACAACGCAGTCGCTCTGGCTCTGCTGTGCCTGAATGTCGAGTTCCATGAGTGCTCGAAGCTCCTTTGAGCTGCGCGGACGATGGTCGGATTGTACCGCCACGACCCGACAGCTCCAAGTGTCGCCGGTTTTGGGTACCAACTACATGAGTCCAGGGAAGGGTAGACGGACATGGCATTGACGATGGAGTTCGACGAGGGTTCATCGCTTGTGACGCTGGCGTTGCGCGGTGACCTCGACTACGGGGAGTGCGCCGGGTTTCGAATGAGCATCGACCGGATCCTCACAGCCGCACCCCCTGCGACGGTAGTAGACCTCTCGGGTGTCGAGTATCTCGACAGCTCAGGTCTTGGGCTGCTGCTTTCACTCTCGAAGGAGTACGGCGCACAAGGCGGAAAGCTGGTCTTGGTCACCAACGAGACCGTCGACAACATCCTTTCGCTCACACGGCTCAACGGCATCTTCTCGACGGCGGACTCGATGCGCCAAGCTGGAGAGATTCTGGGAATCAGCGACTGAGCTCCCGCGAGACGCAAACGGCCGCACCCCTACCTGGGATGCGGCCGCTGTCATTTTGATCCGAGTGCGGCTAGGGCGTGGTGACCGCCGAGCCACTTGAGATGACCGAACCTGTCGGGATTGCCGAGCCGCTCGCCTTCTCAGGCGCACCAAGGGTCTTGAGCTGAGTCTTGACGAAGTTCGGGTCGCCGTTCTTGCCTTCCGGATCCAGCGCAAGATAACGCTGGTATGCCGCGATGGCCGAGACCTTGTCGCCGATAGCCTCGAAGAAGATGCCGAGGTTGTAGTGGGCAGGCGCGAAGGTCGGATCCTTCTTGACAACGCCGGTCGCGATCTTGATGGCCTGGGTGGTCTCCCCGCTGTAGTACAGCGTGATGGAGTAGTCGATACCCACTCCCGACGGGGCGTCCTTGTTGGCCTTGACAGCCTTCTTGAACGCATCGGCAGCGCCCGCCCACTGGATGGCTGCCGGCTCGATCGCGGCGGTAGCGGTCGCGCTCACGAGCTTGGTCAGCGCCAGCGCGTAGTCGAAGCGGGCGTTACCCGACGACACGAGAACCGTGTAGCTCGTGGGATCACTCGCGAGCATCGCATCAAAGCGCGAAAGCTGCGGATCGTACTGCTGCTTGAGCGCAACGATCGGGTCGACGACAGGCGCCTTGGGTACCGGCTTGAACAGCTCGACGATGCCTGCGACACCACCAGCGAAGAACAGGGTGACCATCGAGATGATGATGATCACGATGATGACCTTCATGAACGGAGACGTATTCGACTTGTTCAGCGACATGATGCCGCCGCCCTTGACCGCCGACTGCTCTACCGGGCGCTTGCGGCGCTTGCCGGATGGCTTCTTGGCCATCGGTCCTCCTCGTGGTGGCTTACAGAATACGGGCCCGGCCCCGGCTGACACGCAACCGACCCGGGCCCGCTCGGTACACAGAGTTACTTGGTCTTGGTCGTCTCAGCAGACGGATCAGCGATCTGCGGGTGGCCCTTGGGCAGCTCGCCAGCGTTGATCTGGTCCTGCGTCAGCTGCGGCGCGGAGCTACCGGTACCCGTACCCATGCCGGCTCCGGCAGCGGGAGCGCCAACCGTCGCGGGCGTCGGAACGGCGGGAGATGCCATACCCTTGCCAATGAACAGACCGATGACCACTCCGAAGAGCAATCCGATGACCGCCAACAGAACCGCGACGGTGAGTGCGACACTCTGGCCGTCAGCAGCCGGAGCGGGTGCAGCCTTGGCGGAAGCAGGCTTGGTGGAAGAGGGCTTTGTCGAAGACGCCGGAGCGGCCTTCTTGGCGCCGCCCTTATCGGCCGGCTTCTCGTCCTCGTCGAAGAAGAAGTCCTGGTCGCTCACGATCGATTCCTCCTGTATGTCGAGCGGGTGCGTGGTCACACCCGTGTGCCGAGCGTGCCGTGAACGCCGCGTAGTATAGCACGCGGTTGTGCGCAAACCATGGAGCAGATTCACATTGGCTAATCGGGAATTCGGGCTGCTCGGCCGAGGGATGAAGTCCCCAATGCCGCCCACCCAGGCGGACCGAATCAGCCCCGCAGCTGCATGCGCATCTCCTCGGCACGAGCGTAGATGCGCTCGTGATCGAGCTTGCCCCAGGCGCGGTTGTCATAGATGAACTCGCCGGCAACCATCGTTGCGAGCACGTTCTCCTGGTTCGCGCTGTGCACGAGCGTGCCGTAGGGATAGTGAGTCGGGATCTGGTGCGACTTGGACAGGTCGACCGCTATGATATCGGCCTGCTTGCCCGGCTCGAGCGAGCCGATCGTGTCGTCCATCTTGAGGGCCCGCGCGGCATCGAGCGTCGCCAGCTTCACGAACTGCCGCGCATTCATGAATCGTTCCTCGCCGAGCAGAGCTCGCTGCACGAGCAGGCCGATGCGCATCTCCTCGAACACGTCCATCGAGTTGGAGGCTGCGGGTGAGTCGGTACCGAGCCCGACACGTATCCCCGCCCTCTGGAACTTCTCCATGGGCGCAACGCCCATCCCGAGCTTCGCCTCACATCGCGGGCAGTGCGCGATGGCCACGTCGTGGCTCGCAAGGATGTCGATGTCGTCGTCGTCGACCTGCGTACAGTGCACGCCGAGCACGTTGGGTACTCCGAACAGGCCCCACTGAAGCACGTAGCGCACGGGGCTGACCCCGGTAGGCAGCCAACCCGGAGCATCGGCATCGTAGGTGTCGCGCACGTCAGTCGCGAGCATCGATGAGCCGTACTTCACGAAGTCGTACTCCTCGACGCTGCCTGCCAGGTGGATGGCGACCGGCGTTCCGTCGGCGGCGAAGGCGGCAACGCGTCTGAACAGCTCGGGATGGCACGAGTACGGAGCGTGTGGCGCTATCCCGATGGAGATGCGCTCACCACTCGTCGAACGCCATGCCTCGATGTCGTCTGCGGCGCGCTGCATCACCGGTTCGACCTGGTGCTTGTCCATGGTCGCGACTTCTCGGTAGATGAGGCCCCGCAGGCCGGCGGCCTCAGCTGCGTGGCCCGAAGCCCCGGTGCGCGTGATGTCAGCGACCGTCGTGATACCCGACTGCGCCGCCTCCAGCGCGCCGAGCAATGCCGAGTCGTCCCAGTCCTGACTCGAGAACTGCCGCTCCTTTTGCATGAGCTGCAGCTTCCACTGCGAGTACGGCAGGTCATCGACAAGCCCGCGCATGGCTGAGTACTCCAGGTGGGTGTGCAAGTCGACGAAACCGGGCATCAGCGCGGCGAGTCCGAAATCGCGAACCGGCTCGTCTGGATGTGCCGCCTTGAGGTGCCCGAGTTCGCCGATCTCCACAATCTTGTCGTCGCGAACGAGCACCGCTCCGTTCTCGATGTGCGGGGCCGCGACAGGCAGTACGTAGCGAGCCGTGAGCAGCATTGG
>JAAXWY010000063.1 GCA_013334745.1 Coriobacteriia bacterium | reverse complement strand
TGCTCTTCCGATCTGACGCGCCACCCGCGTCGCGCGTTCGCGGCGCAACCCGCGACGAGCTCGCCGGGCAGCTGCTCGCGCGCACTGACGCGGCGCCCGGCTCGCGCGGGATGCTCGTGCTCGCGGTCGACTCGGCGGCCGCTCCCGACGCATTCGTGGCGGCGGTCGAAGGCGCGAGGACGGGCCGTCCCGTGGTGGCCGTCGACGACGGCCTGTTCGGGCCGTACACGCGGGAGTTTCTGGTCAATCGAGCCGCTGCTGTTGGTGGCTTCGTGTTGATGCGCGATGCGGGCTCGATGCCACCGAAGGTCGAGACGTCGCTGCGCAAGGCGGTTTCGCGATGAAGTGGTCGCGTTCGACCGTCGCCTACACCGCAGCGCTGCTGGCGCTGACGGGGCTCTCGGCGGTCGCGAAGGCGATCAATCAGTTCCGCTTCTTCATCTTCCCGGACTCGTACTACTACCTGCTGATCGCCCGTAATCTCCTCGACCACGGCCACCCCACCGGCACCCTCGGCGCGGGCGGCATGCCGTTTCCCCCGGCCGGCTACGCGGCGATGAAGTCGACGTTTCCCATGGCCGTCGCCGCTGTGATGGCGTTTCGTCTGCCCGCCGAGCAGGCGGGCCACCTGGTCGCAGCCGCAGGTGCGGTACTCGCGGTGCCAGTGGCGTTCTGGGCCGTGTGGCGACTCCTCGACTCGCGGGGTGCGGGGCTCACGGCGGCTGCGCTGATCGCCACGAGCTACGGAATCACCTACTGGTCCGGGTTCGTGATGAGCGACTCGCTCTCGGTGCTGCTCGCGTTGGCGGTACTCGGCCTCGTCGCCAAGGAACGACCCGATGAGCTGAGCAACGCAGGCGACATCGGTACGGGAGTCATCGCGGCCCTGTTGCTGCTTTCGCGACCGACCTACTTCGTCGCGCTGCCGCTGCTTCTGTGGATGGGGTTCTCGGCGTTTGGCTGGACGTGGAAGCGGGTCGCCACGGCCGTCGTCGCGTGCGTCCTTCCCGTCGCCGTGATCTCGGCGTTCTGGTTCCCGCCACCCGCGTACACGATGCGGATACTCGTGCGGTTGCTTCCGGTCATCGGCGCTGCGGCGGTCGTGGCGGTCGTAGCCGTGCTCGTCATGCGCGGTCGACGGGCGCACGGCGCTACCGCTGGCGGCGACGCGCGGGACGGTGCCGGCCGCGGAACTGCCGTGTCGGCGGCGATGGAGCGCGTGGGGCGCGTGGCCTACTACCTGCTCGCCGTCGTACCACTGCTCATCTATCTGCTCCAGCTCGCAGCGACCCGGATCGGCGGCGGTCAGAGCCCCTTCCTCGCACTGCATCGTTTCGTCGCACGCGACTGGGTCAGCGTCGTCTTCCTCGTTGTAGGCGCTTACGCTCTCGACCGTGCGCACCGGCGCGACGTCGGCGGGGCGCTGCTGGCGTCGATCGTCGTGTTGCTCGGCGTGTACTACTGGGTCGAGCCACGCGACTCGCGCTACCTCGTCCACCTGTTGCCGTTCATGGTGCCGGTTGTAGGGGCGACGGCTCTGCTGCCCAAGCTCGCGGCAAACGCCGGGCGGATCGCGCTGGCCGCCCTCATCGTGTCGGTAGGAGTGCTCGGAGTGCGAGGTCTGTCCCGCGCCGAGGCCGACTTCCTGACCACCGACTACCCGCGTGAAGTCGCTGCGGGACTCGCGCCGGCGCTTGGTGCGGGCGGGACGCTCATCACAGGGCTGCCCTGGGCGTACCACTTCCGCACCGATCTGCCCGCATGGTCGGCAGCGACGGATTCGGTGCTGCAATTCGCGTCGTACGTTCCCGATGACGCGAAGGTGCTGCTGCTCGCGGATGCGTCGCTGCACGTTGGACACCCGGAGCTTTCGAGCGCGGTTGCAAGCACCTTCGCAGACCGCCAGGTGCTCTCGTTCTCGGTGCCGGTCGAGTTCCTCTACGGCTACTCGAGTCTGGCCGATACCGAGCCGGTTCGACTCTACGAGCTCACCGCCGCCGAGATGCGCTCGCTTGTCGCGTCGTACTCCCCCGCCGATGAGGGATCGGACACGCCGGGTCCCGTCCGGTAGCCTCGTGCCGGCGGTTTCTCGCCGATCGGCTCCCGCTTGCCCGGGCCTTCAGCGCCACTCACGGATTCGGTTCGTCTTCATGCTCCCTGATGCCGCGCGAGGCGGGCATACTATTTGCACCTGCTGTAGTAGCATTTGCAACCGAGGACGCACCAGGGGGCGGTCATGAAGACTTCAAACCTACGACAACTCGTATTCGGGACGATGATCGCGGCGATAGCTGTGTTTGGCGTCGTGTACGCCGGGAGTTCCGGCCCGTGGGCCAACTTCGCGTTCGCAGAGGCGGTCATGACGAGTACGCCGGCGCAGCCTCTCAACCTCCGTGAGACTGGTTCGACGCCCACTGAAGTCACGCTTGCGTGGGACAACGGAGCCGACTACCGGCCTGACAAGGAAACCTTCACGATTCTTCAAGACGGGAGCGTGGTCGCCACGACGACCGCCACGGAGGTTGTGGTGGGAGCACTCGTTCCCGGGTCAACTCATGGATGGACTGTCACCGCGACTCGGTTTGGAGCCACATCGGCGCCATCGGTCGTGGCAAACATCACGCAGGTCATGACCATCACGCCGGCGCAGCCTCTCAACCTCCGTGAGACTGGTTCGACGCCCACTCAAGTCACGCTTGCGTGGGACAACGGAGCCGACTACCGGCCTGACAAGGAAACCTTCACGATTCTTCAAGACGGGAGCGTGGTCGCCACGACGACCGCCACGGAGGTTGTGGTGGGAGCACTCATTCCGGGGTCCACTCATGGATGGACGGTCACCGCGACTCGGTTTGGAGCCACATCGGCGCCATCGGTCGTGGCAAACATCACGCAGGTCAAGGCGAACACGACGCTTGGCAAGCCGCGGGTGCCTTCATCGGCGAAGCGCACTAGTACCATCAAGGTGACGGGAGCCGTCAGTTCATCGGTCGACGCGTACCCGGTATCGGAGTCCACGAAGGTGACGCTCAGATTCTACCGCCGCCACCGGAACGCGTCGGGCGCACTGATTTGGGGCGCTCCCCGAAAGACGCTCACGGCGCTCCGTCCGGGCACGGGTTCGTACTCGAAATCGACCAAGCTCAGTCCGGCAGGTACGTGGAGTGTAGTCGCCTATACAGCCGGTGACGGACAGCACCGCTCCGACAGCTCCGTGCGCAGCAATTCCATGAAGATTAAGTAGTGCTGTGACGCATGAAACGACTGCGGAAGGCGGGGAATTCCCGCCTTCCGTCGATTGCAGCGAAAGGAGCACGCCATGCCCATGTGCCCAACCTGTGGCGAGAAGTGGGACCTGGCCGACGGCTACGACGCGTGCCCCAACTGCGGCGGCGGCGGAGCAGACATCAAGGTCGACCACCGACTCCGACTGCTTCTGTGGGCCGCGGCAGGTGTGCTCGCTCTAGGGGTCCTGCTGCTTACAACCTGTTCTCGCTAACGCACGATCACCTTGCGCTGCGAGGACTTTGCCGACCCGATAACGCCGGCCTGCCCGGACTTGAGCGCCCAGCGGTAGTAGCGCGTCGACTTCACCGTCGAGGTGAAGGTACGCGTGACCTTGCCCGTCGAAGTACTGGTCTTGTACCCGCCCACATTCGTCCATGTGCTCGACCCCGGCTTGCGCACCTGCAGATAGACCTTGATCCACTGCACCGGCGCGTTGTCGTCACCCTTCACCGTCGCCGACAGCGTGTAGGTGGCCTTGCCGCGCTTGCGTGAGTAGGTCTTCTGCACCGACGTAGGGTTGACCCAGGAGAACTTGGGGGTCGTGGTCAGGGTGACGTCCCTGCTCGCATCGACTCCGGGCAGCATCGCCACTTCAACCGTTCGCGAGTGGAATCCCGGCTTCGAGTACCCGACGTAGCGAATACCGGGCGTCACATCGAGAACGCCGTACCTCCCGGAAGCGTTCGTGTGCGCCATCGGCCGACCGGACACCTCCACGTGCGCACCGGATAGCGCTCGCCCACCACAGGTCACCGTTCCGACAAGCGCCGGCATGGGCTCGGCCTCGATCCAGAGGTTCCAGTGGTAGAACCGCTGGTTGCCGGGTGCAAGCATGGAATTCAATCCCTGGACCGTGAACGTGGTCGTCTCACCCGGCAGCAATCGGGCCGACTTCTCCGGGTCGTCCGCCTGCATCTCCAAGGTGTCGAGGGGCGCCACGTTCATGCTGGACGGGCCTTGCACCTCGTTACCCACCACATAGAGCGGACCCACGGTGTGCGTGGTGTTGTTCGTCATCCACACTTCGTAGGTCGGTCGTCCAGAGCTCAGCGTCGTCGTATCGATCTCGCTGTCAGGCGTCCGCCCCAGCGACAAACCCTCGTTCTGGCCCCATGCCTGCCGGACAGCGTTGCTCGCCGCGATGCCGTAGTGGCGGCTAGGGAAGCCGGGCTCACCCGGCACATCGTTTGCCGCGAGCGTCGTCTTGCTCTCTTCGGCACCGTCGGGCACGTTCTGGATGAAGTGGAAGAACGTGTAGTAGCCGCCGATGACCGTGTCGTACACATTCAGCACGCCGCAGGGTACTGGGACGGTCTGTGTCGAGACGAACGCGTTCTCTGCCGTGCGGTATTCGATCGTGACAACCGGGCGGACCACGGCTACACCCGCAAGATACTGGTCCCCGGTCATGACGACACCATCGCAGTACCACGTGCCCGCATGCTGGTACGCCGGTCCCATGACAGCATCAAGCGCGACGCGTTCCCCGTCAGCCGGTGTGGGCAGGGCAGGGGTTGCTTGGGCGGCGAGCGGAATGGTGAGCGCCACCACGAGCGCGGCTGCCAGAGCGACCCGAGCGATGATGCGTCTCATGTGAACCCCCAAGTTCGGCGAACGCGTGTACACAATGATAGCGCGGTGCCGCTGCGGCGCGCGCGACCGCTCACCCGTCTCGGCCCTGTGCAGGAGTGCTACGCTCGTCACATGATGTGGCGCCAACAACTCTCACGCGGAGGCGGCTACCCGCTCGCAGTGGGTGCGGTCGGCATTGCCGCGCTAATCTTCTTCCCCTTGCGTGGCGTGGTCTCAGCTCCGGTCGTGATGCTGTTCTTCGTTCCGATTATCGTCGCGGTGGCCAGGATCGCCGGAACAAAGCCGTCGGCAACTGCGGCCGCGCTCGCGTTTCTCTTCCTCGACCTGCTCTACATCCCGCCTTACTACCGGCTGACCATCGCGTCTCTACCGGAGTGGATCGGGCTGATGGTGTTCCTTGTCGTCGCGCTCATCTCGGGGCAGCAGACCGGCCGGCTGCGCGAACGCGAACAGGCGGCTCTGCGTCGTCAGGCCGAGCTCGAACTGCTCAACCGCCTGACCTTCAGAATCGCCTCCGAATACTCGCTTGCCGCCACGGCCGAGTACGTCACCGGACAGCTGACCGTCGTTGGCAACGCCCGCAGGGTCGCGCTGTATCGCCCCGATGGTGCGGGCAACGCCCGCTGCGTGAACTCCTCCGGCGAGAGCGAGCCTGCGACCGAGGAAGCCCGATTCGCCGAGTGGGTCCTGACCAACGACAAGGCCGTGGGGCCCGAAGGTCCGTCCGCCGAGCCGGGCGAACCCCGCGTGGTCACTGTGTCGCAGGCTGACGCGCTACCCGGCGTCACCGCCGATGCCGTCTATCTGCCACTCCAGACCGTCGACGGGCTCGAGGGCGTGCTCGTTGCGCAACCGGTGAGCCCGTCGGGATTCGGCGCCGACGAGTCGCGCTTGCTCATCTCGGTGGCGAACCTCACTGCGGCGGCATTCGAGCGCGAGCGACTCGCCGATGAAGCGGCGCACTCACAGGCGTTGCGCGAGACGGATCGGATGAAGACGACCCTCGTGTCGTCGGTCTCACACGAGCTCAAGACGCCGCTCGCCGCCGCGACCGCGCGCGTCACCGGGCTCGTGGAGGAGGGCTCCGCGTGTGACGAAGCACGCGTGCGCTCCGAACTCGAGGCGGTGAGCGAGGATCTGGCGCGCCTCGACTCCTCCATCGGGGACCTGCTCGATCTCTCGCGACTCGAGTCCGATGCCTGGCGCCCGCGCTTGGTCGCCGAGGATGTGAGCGACATTCTCGGCACGGCACTGTCCCGCTTGCCGCGACTCCACGCCGCCCGCATCCGATTCGATCTCTCCCCCGACCTTCCGCCGGTGAGCGCGGACTTCGCGCAACTCGCGCGCGCGTTCGTGAACCTCATGGAAAACGCACTCGCCTACGCGCCGGCTGACTCGTCGGTGCTTGTCTCCGCGCGATCCGAGGACGGCGCCGTGCGCGTCGTAGTCGAGGACCGCGGTCCCGGAGTGCCCGATGCCGAGAAGGCACGCGTCTTCGAGAAGTTCTTCCGGGGCAGCGCCTCGTCATCTGCGCCCGCCGGCACCGGACTCGGCCTTGCCATCGCCACCGAGATCGTCCGCAGCCACCACGGGACGCTCGTGGTTGAAGATGCCGACCCGGTCGGTGCACGATTCGTGATGACCCTCCCGACCGCTGGAGCAGACAGTGACTGACGGCGCGCCCGAAAGGCACCCACGGATTCTCGTGATCGATGACGAGGAGCAGATTCGACGTGCGCTCAAGTCGGTGCTGCAGGCGAGACACTACGAGGTGGACACCGCTTCGACGGCCGAGGACGGCATCGCGCTGACCGCCGAGCGCACGCCGGACCTCGTGATCCTCGACCTCACACTGCCGGGCATGAGCGGCTTTGAGGCCTGTCGGCAGCTCCGCGGCTGGTACGAAGGACCGGTGCTCGTTCTCTCGGTCCTCTCCAGCGACTCCGACAAGATCGACGCGCTGGATCTGGGCGCCGATGACTACCTCACGAAACCGTTCTCGACGGGTGAGCTATTGGCGCGGATCCGGGCGCTGCTTCGCCGCGCATCCCCTTCCGCCAGCCCCGTCACCGATATCGACGTGGGCGACCTCCACATCGACTTCGCACGACGGGTCGTCATGCTGCGGGGCGAGAGCGTTCGCCTGACGCGCATCGAGTTCGACATACTCGCGCTCCTCGCGCGCAACGCCGGGCGTGTCGTGACCTCATCGATGCTGCTCGAGGAGGTGTGGGGCCCGGAGTACGTTCGCGACACGCAGACTCTTCGGGTGCACATCTCTCATCTGCGCAAGAAGATCGAGACCCCCGGTGATGTGCCGCGGTTCGTGCTGACCGAGCCCGGGGTCGGCTTCCGCTTCGCAGACCTGGAAGCCTAGCGGTTCTCGCCACCTTCACTCGTTCTTAACTGCGCCGCGCTCGTACTTCACACGAACACAACGGCGCGAAATCGATACTCCTCGTACGTCCATTCATGCCGTCTACGGCTGGGGAGTGCTGATGTCACCGCGCGAACTCGCTCTCGTCTCGTTCGCAGTAGTGATCACGGTTGCGATCATCTACTCGCGCTACTTGCGCCTCTCGTCTCGTCCGAGGAACAGGCGGCACGACGATGATGAGTGAAAGCGGCATCATCGGTGCGATAGCGGTGGCCCTTCTGGCCTATCTCGTGTGGGCGCTGGTCTTCCCGGAAAGGCTCTGATTCCCCGATGCCGGGCATAGCGCAGTTCTTACTCGTGATGGCTGTGGTCATCGGCGCAGCGATTCCGCTCTCCCGCTATCTACAGCTGGTGCTCGATCGAGAACCCACCCTCCTCGATCCGGTTCTCGGCCCGGTCGAACGGCTGACGTACCGGGTGGTCGGGGTGGATCCGGCCGGTGAGATGACGTGGCTAGGCTACGCGATCTCTCTGTTGGCCTTCTCGGCCGTCTCCGTCGTCACGGTGTTCATCCTGCTACTCGCTCAGGGCGCGCTGCCGCTCAACCCAAACGGGGCCGCCTCCATGTCGCCGATCCTCGCATTCAACGTGGCCGTCGCGTTCGCCACCAACACCAACTGGCAGGTCTACGCGGGCGAGACAGGCGTCAGCCACCTCATCCAGATGATCGGCCTCACCTGGCAGAACTTCATGTCGGCGGCGGTTGGGGTCGCTGTGGCGGCCGCGCTCGTACGCGGACTGACTCGCACCGGCACGCGTACCATCGGCAACTTCTGGGTGGACCTGACTCGCACCTGTCTGTTCGTGTTGCTCCCTCTCTGTCTCGTGCTGGCGATCATGTTCGTCGGGCAGGGCGTGGCGCAGAACCTCTCCGCGCCGATACGGGCGACGGGGCCCGATGGAGCCGCACAGACGATTCCTCAAGGCCCGGTCGCATCACAGGAGGCCATCAAGCAGCTCGGCACGAATGGCGGCGGGTTCTTCAACGCGAACTCAGCTCACCCTTATGAGAATCCGACTCCGCTGACCAATGCACTGCAGGTCATCGCGATTCTTCTCCTACCTGCGGCGCTCGCGCTCATGGTCGGGCGTTTCGCCGGGGATATGCGGCAGGGGTGGGTCCTGCTGGGCGCGATGGTGTTGCTGTTCGTCATCGGCCTGGGTGCGATCTGGGGGCTGGAGCGCGGCGGCAACCCGCTGCTGATGGGCGCCGGAGCTGCTCAAACGACCTCGGAGGGCGTGCCGAGCGGCAACATGGAGGGCAAGGAAGTGCGTTTCGGTGTCGCGGGCAGCGCCCTGTTCGTCAACGCCACGACGGCCGCTTCGTGCGGCGCGGTCAATACCAGTCACGACAGCCTGATGCCACTTTCGGGCGGGGTCGCCATGCTCAACATCGCCTTGGGCGAGGTCATCTTCGGGGGTGTCGGCTCAGGGCTCTACGGGATGCTCATCTTCGCCATGATCGCGGTATTCATCGCCGGGCTGATGGTGGGTCGCACACCCGAGTACCTCGGCAAGAAGCTGGGGCCAAAGGATATGAAGCTCGCGATGTTTGCGCTGCTCGCGCTTGAAGCCGGCATCCTCATCACCGCTGGTGCCGCAGTCGTGACGCCGGCAGCGGCAGCCGCCACGCTCAACGCCGGCCCTCATGCGCTGTCCGAGATCCTGTACGGCGTGACGTCGGCCGTTGGCAACAACGGTTCGGCGATGGGCGGGTTGGCCGCAGCGGAGCCGTTCTACGCAGTGGCGCTGTCCATCGCGATGCTCATCGGCCGTTACCTCTTCATCGTTCCCGTGCTGGGAATCGCCGGGTCGATGGCGACCAAGAAGGTCTCGCCCGCGAGCACCGGGACATTCCCGACCAACGGGCTGCTGTTCGTGGGCCTGCTCGTCGGCGTGATCATCATCGTCGGCGCGCTGACATTCTTTCCCGCATACGCCCTCGGCCCGGTACTCGAGCAACTGCTCGTAGGTACCGGCCGCACATTCTAGGGAGCATCGGTGACTGAGACACCCCTCACCGCAGCGGTCGATGAAGCTGCCGGGTCGCGACGGCGCTCCGCGGCGTTCGATGGCGCGCTCATCGCCACTGCGGCCGCCGAGGCCCTGCGCAAGCTCAACCCTCGCACCCTGTATCGAAACCCGGTGATGTTCGTGGTCGAGATCGGGAGCGCGATCACAACCGTCTACGCGGTCCGTGCGCTGTTCGCGGGCGCCGGAGACTCGGTCTTCCTCTCGGCGATTACGCTTGCGCTCTGGTTCACCGTGCTGTTCGCGAACTTCGCTGAAGCGATGGCCGAGGGCCGGGGCAAGGCCCAGGCGGATGCCCTGCGCACTATGAAGACGGACGCCGAAGCCAACCGCGTGCAGGCCAACGGAGCCGTGAAAGTGGTGCTGGCCTCGGAGCTCCGCAAGGGCGACGTCGTCGTCGTTTCGGCCGGCGAGGTCATCCCCGGCGATGGCGATGTGATCGAGGGCATCGCCTCGGTCGACGAGTCGGCGATCACCGGAGAGTCGGCACCCGTCATCCGAGAGTCGGGCGGCGACCGTTCGGCTGTCACCGGTGGCACCCGCGTGCTTTCGGATCGCATCGTGGTGACGATCACCTCCGACCCGGGCGAGACGTTCCTCGACCGCATGATCGGACTCATCGAGGGCGCCAGCAGGCAGAAGACCCCCAACGAGGTCGCTCTCGACATCCTCCTGATCGTACTCACGATCATCTTCCTGCTGGTCGTGGTCAGCCTGCGCTCACTCGCCCGCTTCTCGGGCACGGAGGTCTCAGTGAGCGTCCTGATCGCGCTGCTCGTATGCCTGATCCCCACGACGATCGGCGGACTGCTCTCCGCCATCGGCATCGCGGGCATGGACCGACTCGTGCAGCGCAACGTCCTCGCGATGTCGGGTCGTGCGGTCGAGGCCGCGGGCGACGTCGACACCCTGTTGCTCGACAAGACCGGCACCATCACGTTCGGCAACCGGCAGGCCGCGGAGTTCCTGCCGGTGGATGGCGTCCGAGACGAAGATCTGGCCGCAGCCGCCCAACTGGCCTCCCTGTCCGATGAGACCCCCGAGGGCCGCTCGATCGTGGTGCTCGCAAAGAGCTTCGGTGTTCGCGAGAAGCACCTCGACCCGAACGAGACGGAGTTCATACCCTTCACGGCGCAGACGCGCATGAGCGGTGTCGACCTCGGGCCGACGCGCATTCGCAAGGGTGCCTCGGATGCGGTCATCGCGTGGGTGGAGTCGCTCGGCGGCGTGGTGCCACCCGATATCGACCGACTGGTCCGCTCCGTGTCCGAGATGGGCGGCACGCCCCTTGTGGTCGCGTCGGAACTCAAGATCCTCGGGGTGATCCACCTGAAGGACATCGTGAAGGGTGGCATTCGCGAGCGCTTTGAGCAGCTGCGGGCGATGGGTATCCGCACGGTCATGATCACCGGCGACAACCCGGTTACCGCTGCCGTGATAGCTCGCGAGGCGGGTGTCGATGACTTCCTCGCGCAGGCGACTCCCGAGGCGAAGATGGAGCTCATCCGAGCCGAGCAGGCACGCGGCAAGTTGGTCGCGATGACCGGCGACGGCACCAACGACGCGCCGGCCCTGGCCCAGGCCGACGTTGGCGTCGCGATGAACACCGGGACGAGCGCG
>JAAXWY010000062.1 GCA_013334745.1 Coriobacteriia bacterium | reverse complement strand
CGGTGACGGGCGTCATCGTCGTCGGCCTCGGCATTCTCGGCATCGCTGGCTTCTACGCGATCGCGAAGGCCGCGGATCCCGAGCACGCGTTCCACGCCCTCGTCGGCCTCGGCTTCGGCTGCTCGCTGATGAGCGTGTTCGCCCGTATCGCGGGCGGCATCTACACCAAGGCCGCCGACGTCGGCGCCGACCTGGTCGGCAAGGTCGAGGCCGGCATCCCCGAGGACGACCCCCGCAACCCCGCCGTCATCGCCGACAACGTCGGTGACAACGTCGGTGACTGCGCCGGTATGGCCGCCGACCTGTTCGAGACCTACGTGGTCACCACCGTCGCTGCGATGCTCATCGGCATCCTGGCGTTCGGTAATGGCCCGATCGTCCTGGCGTTCTCGCTGGGTATGCCGCTCGCGCTGGGCGCCGTGTCCATCGTCGCTTCCATCATCGGTACCTTCTTCGTGAAGATGAGCCCGAACGGCACCATCATGGGTGCGCTCTACAAGGGTCTGTGGGCCGCGGCCGCCATCGCTGCCGTCCTGTTCTACCCGGTCATCGTGTGGCTCACGCCTACGGTCGAGGTCTTCAAGCTGACCAAGATCGGCGAGACGCTTGTCGCGGTAGGCGCCAAGGTCGGCCCGAGCCCGCTGACGATCTGGTTCTGTGCGCTCGTCGGCATCGGCCTGACCGCTGCCATGGTCTACATCACTGACTACTACACCGGTTCGCAGTTCCGCCCGGTCACCTCGATCGCGCAGGCGTCTGTCACCGGTCACGGCACCAACGTCATCCAGGGCCTCGCGGTGGGCATGGAGGCGACCGGCTTGCCGGTCATCGTCATCGCGCTCGCGACGCTCATCAGCTTCGCGCTCGCCGGAATCTACGGCATCGCCGTTGCGGCGCTGTCCATGCTTTCGATGGCGGGCATCGTCGTCGCGATCGACGCCTTCGGTCCCGTCACGGACAACGCCGGTGGTATCGCCGAGATGTCCGGTCTGCCCGCTGATGTACGAGTCGTCACCGACGCACTCGATGCCGTGGGTAACACCACCAAGGCGGTCACCAAGGGTTACGCCATCGCCTCGGCGGCTCTTGCGGCCGTCGTGCTCTTCGCCGACTTCACGCACGCGATCACCGAGCAGACCGCCGGCAAGGCGGAGCTCGTCTTCAACCTCTCCAACCCCTACGTGCTCGTCGGTCTGTTCATCGGCGGTGCGCTGCCGTTCCTGTTCGCGTCGCTCGCGATGACCGCTGTCGGCAAGGCCGCCGGCGCCGTCGTCGAAGAGGTGCGTCGTCAGTTCCGCGAGATGCCCGGCATCATGGAGGGCACGCAGAAGCCCGACAACGCGCGCTGCGTCGACCTCGTGACCCAGGCCGCCCTGCGCGAGATGACGCTCCCCGCGCTCATCCCGACCGGCGTGCCGGTGCTCATCATTCTCATTGGCTTCATCCTCAAGGCGACCGGCTTCGCCGATGCCTTCACGTTCACCTCGCTGATGCTGGGTGGCGCGCTTGTCGGCACGATCGTCACTGGCCTGTTCGTCGCCATCTCGATGACCTCGGGTGGTGGCGCGTGGGATAACGCCAAGAAGCGCTTCGAGGACGGCTTCGTGGACAAGGACGGCGTCAAGCACGTCAAGGGCGGCGACGCTCACAAGGCGGCTGTCACCGGTGACACCGTCGGCGACCCGTACAAGGACACCGCGGGCCCTGCGCTCAACTCGATGATCAAGGTCTTCAACATCGTGGCGCTGCTGCTGGTTCCGCTGCTGGTTCTGCTCGCAAAGTAACGCGCGGCAGACCTTAGGCTGCCGCGCGTGAGCAGGTTCCAGCCGACAAGCTTCGCCTGCAGCTGAACCGGCTCCAAGCGCATCGACTCATGAGCGGTCCTCGGCCATCTTGCCGGGGGCCGCTTCATCTTCGTGCTGCATGCGACACGCATCGCGCGCTAAGGGAATACTCCACGTAGACGGGGCGATCCCGGACGCGAAGCGATGGGAGACCGACGATGACGACCGCATACATCGGAATCGGTTCGAACGAGGGCGACCGACTTGCGAATCTCGCGCTTGCGCTTGGAGCGCTCGCGGATCTGCCCGACACGCACGTGCGCGCAGCGTCGCTCGCGTACGAGACCGAACCCGCGTACCACATGGATCAGCGTGAGTTCGCCAACGCGGTAGTGGAACTCGACACCCGACTCGAGCCGGAGCAGCTGCTGAGGCACCTCAATGCCGTCGAGGATGAGATGGGTCGTGTGCGCACCATCGAGAATGGCCCGCGCGTGATCGATCTCGACATCCTCACCTTCGGGGATGAGGAGATATCGACGCCGGACCTCACGATTCCGCACCCGCACCTGCTCGAGCGTGACTTCGTCGTCACGCCGCTGCTGGCCATCGCACCGCGACTGCATCTGCCGGACGGCACACGCGTCACCCACGACGGAGCGACGATCGGGTTGATCGTTGATGAACTCGGTCCCATCCCTGACCTTGGGCGGTTCGTGAACGAGCCCGTGCTCGCGCCCGACTGGGTGCCTGTCGCCGAGTCCGCGCGCGAGAACGATGTGGTCGCAGGATGGGACGCGCACCTCATGTTCCAGCGCGAGGCGTTGGAGGAGGCGGGCATTCCGTTCGCATGGGATCCCTACGAGCCCGAGACGAGCATGGACCCGTTCGGGCTCCCGGCGCGGTTCCAACTGCTCGTGCCGGTCGCCGACGTGGCTCGCGCCAGCCGCCTGCTCGCCGAACTTGAGACCGCCGAGGTCGTGTATCCCGAGGAGTTCGCGGGCGAAGAGGCTGAGTAGGCGAGTCTCGTCCCCGTGCCCAGGGCTTGCGCGCTCCTCGCGCTATACTGTCTCTCCCGTCGGAGGCACTGCGTGGACCTCGCCCGAGGCTGCGACCGTGAACCGCAAAGGAGGCGTCACCTATGAGCGCTACCCCTCCTGTACCCTCTGTGCCGCGCGTGACCGCGCCCGCGTTTCGCGTGATGAAGGAGGCCGGACGGCCCATCGTCGTCCTCACGGCCTACGACTATCACGCCGCCCGGCTCGTCGAGGCTGCTGGCGTCGACGCGATCCTCGTCGGCGATTCGCTCGGCATGACCATGCTCGGCCACGACTCGACGCTGCCGGTCACCATGGACGACATGGTGCGAGCGACCGCTGCCGTGTCTCGCGCAGCCACGCGCGCGCTCGTCATCGCCGACATGCCGTTCATGTCCTACGCGGCCGACCATGCAGAGGGCATGCGCAACGCTGCCCGGCTCATCGCCGAAGGTGGCGCTGCTGCGGTCAAGGTCGAGAACGCCTCGGCGGCCACGCTCGACTTGGTCGCGTCCCTCGTAGACGCAGGCATCCCGGTCATGGGGCACGTCGGCCTGACGCCTCAGTCGGTCAACACGCTGGGCGGCTACCGCACCCAGGGCAAGGATATAGCGAGCGCTACGCTCGCAATCGCCGATGCGCTCGCACTCGAAGAGGCGGGCGCCTTCTCGGTCGTACTCGAGTGTGTTCCAGCCGAACTCGCCGAGCGCATCAGCGCGCTGCTTACCATCCCCACGATCGGCATCGGCGCGGGCGTTGGCTGCGACGGGCAGGTGCAGGTCTACCACGACCTGCTCGGACTGGGCGTGTTCGTGCCCAAGCATGCGAAGCGCTTCGCTGAGATCGGTGACGCGATAACGGCCGCAGTCGCGGCGTACGCCGATGACGTGCGCGACGGATCGTTCCCGCTCGAAGCCAACACGACCCACCTCGACGGCGAGGTGATCGCCGAGATCGACGCGATCATCGAGGGCGCCGAGGATGATTCGCTCGACATCGATACCGAGCTCCTGCCGTGATCGCTCGTGTCGGCTCGAAGGCCGAAGTGCGCGCGGCGGTTGCCGGCATCCGGGCGACGGGCTCGACCGTCGGTTTCGTACCCACGATGGGTGCGCTGCACGACGGGCACCTCTCACTCGTTCGTGACGCGAAGCAGCGCTGCGACACGGTGATCGTGAGCATCTTCGTCAACCCCACGCAGTTCGCGCCCGGCGAGGACTTCGAGCGGTATCCCCGTCGAATCGAAGAGGACAGCGCGCTGCTTCAGACCGCCGGTGCCGATCTCGTGTGGACGCCGTCGACAGATCAGATGTATGCGCCCGATGCGCAGGTCACCGTCGAGCCCGGTGCGCTTGCCGCCCGCTGGGAAGGTGAGGTGCGCCCGGGTCACTTCGTGGGGGTCGCGACCGTCGTCGCCAAACTGCTCAACGTCGTACAGGCGGACGTCGCCTGTTTCGGCGAGAAGGATTTCCAGCAGCTCGCCATCGTGCGGCGGCTTGCGCTCGACCTCGATATGGGCTGCGAGATCATCGGCTGCCCCATCATCCGCGACTCCAACGGCCTCGCGCTGTCGAGCCGCAACGCCTACCTCTCGGCTGAGGAGCGCGCCGCCGGGCTCTCGTTGCCGGCAGCGCTCGAAGCCGCACACGCGGCCGTCGGCCTCGGCGAGCGCGACGGGCGCCGACTCGAGGCGATCATGCGCGAGGCGGTCGCGGCACACGCGGGCGATGCGATGGCGCTCGACTACGCCGCGGTCGTCGACCCGTCCACGCTCGAGCCGCTCGAGCGGGTGGGCGAGGTCGGGCGTGCGATCATCGCCGGGCGCGTGGGCGCGACTCGTCTTCTCGACAATCGTGCGCTGACTTCTGCCTGAGAGTGCTGACGCGGGCCGCTTCGTCGCGCACAATGGGAATGAACCCTTGACCTCGGAAAAGAGGAGCTCGTAGCGTGATCGACTTCACCCACCTCTCCGCAGAGATCCGCGAACTCGCCCGTGAGCGCGGGGCGGTCATCCTCGCGCACAACTACCAGCGCGCCGAAGTTCAGGACGTCGCAGATTTCGTGGGCGACTCGCTGGGGCTCTCTCGGCAGGCCGCCGAGACCGACGCCGAACTCATCGTCTTCGCCGGCGTGCACTTCATGGCCGAGACAGCGAAGATCCTCTCGCCGAGCAAGACCGTGCTGATGCCCGAGCCGCGTGCCGGCTGCCCCATGGCCGACATGATCACCGGAGAGGCGCTCGCCGCGTGGAAGGCGGCCAACCCCGGCATCCCCGTGGTGACCTACGTGAACTCCTCGGCGGATGTGAAGGCCGAAAGCGACATCTGCGTGACCAGCGCCAACGCTGTCGCGGTCGTGCGCTCCCTGGGCGCCTCGCGCATCCTCTTCGCCCCCGACAAGAACCTCGGCAACTGGGTGGCGCGCTCTCTGCCCGAGGTCGACGTCACCGTGTGGGAGGGTTGGTGCCCTACGCACGACGACGTCACCACCGAGCAGGTCGCGGCGGCTCGCGAGGCGCATCCGGACGCGCCCATCGTCGCGCACCCCGAGTGTCGTCCCGACGTCGTCGATCTCGCCGACGCGGTGCTGTCCACCTCGCAGATGCTCGCGTATGCGGCCGAGAGCGATGCACGTGAATTCGTGATCGTTACTGAGGCCGGTCTGATCCACGCGCTCGAGAAGGCGGCACCGGGCAAGGTCTTCCACGAGCTCTCGCCACGGATGCTCTGTCCCAACATGAAGGTCACCACACTGCAGAAGGTTCGCGATTGCCTGGCGGATCTCTCAGGCGAAGTCGTCGTCGACGAGCAGGTGCGCGTGCGCGCCCTGTCCGCCGTCGAGCGGATGGTGGCCATTGGCTGAGCGCGCCACAGACCGTGGTGCGCCCCATCCCGGCAGGCTGCCGGAGGCGCTGTCGCGCCGCTATCTGCTCGGCTTCGATACCGCCGACTGCACGCAGCACGCGTGCGACGTCCTCGTCATCGGCAGCGGCATCGCCGGCATGGTCGCCGCGCTTGAAGCATCGAACGCACGCACGGTCTCCCTCATCACCAAGTCACGCCTCACCGAGACCAACACCTGGTACGCGCAGGGCGGCATCGCCGGGGCGGTGGGCGAGGCCGACAGCGTCGAGCTGCACCTCGCCGATACGCTCGTGGTGGGTCAGGGGCTGTGCGACGAGGCGGTCGTGCGTGCGGTCGTCGGTGAGGCGCCGGCAGCGCTCGCCGGACTCCAGGCGCTCGGCGTGCACTTCGATCTCGAGGAGGGCGGCGAGGTCGCACTCGCCCGCGAGGGCGGGCACTCGCTGCCGCGCGTCCTGCACTCAGGCGACGCGACCGGCGCGGAAGTTCAGAACGCGCTCACAGCCGCGGTCCGAGCCTCGGCCCGCATCGAGGTGTTCGAGCAGCGCTTCCTCGTCGACCTGCTCACGAGCGGGGAGCGGTGCGTGGGCGCTCTCGTCATCGACGCCGAGACGGGCGTGCGCGAGGTCTTCTGGGCCGATGCGGTGGTGCTTGCGACCGGCGGCGCCGGCCAGGTCTACCGCGTGACCACCAACCCGCTCATCGCCACCGGCGACGGGCTTGCTGCGGCATGGCGCGCCGGCGCTGAAGTCGCCGACCTCGAGTTCGTGCAGTTCCACCCCACAGCACTCGACCATGACGCCGCGCCGCGCTTCCTCATCACCGAGGCGCTGCGTGGCGAAGGCGCCTACCTGCTCGACTGCAACGTGCAGCGTTTCATGATCGACGTGCACCCGCTCGCCGAGCTCGCTCCGCGCGACGTCGTCAGCCGCGAGATCGAGCGCGTCATGCAGATGTGCGGTCGCCACAATGTCTGGCTCGACGCGCGCCACCTCGGCGAGGAGCACCTGCGCGCCCGCTTCCCGACCATCTGGGAGGCGTGTGCCGAGGCGGGCTACGACCTCTCGCGCGACCTGCTGCCCGTGGCGCCGGCCGCGCACTACATGGTTGGTGGCGTGCGCGTCGACGTCGACGGGCGCACGAGTGTGCCGGGGCTCTACGCCTCCGGCGAGGTCACCGCGAGCGGCCTGCACGGCGCGAACCGCCTCGCGAGCAACTCGCTGCTCGAGGGGCTCGTGTTCTCGCGGCGGATCGTGCGCGCGCTCGATGGCGACGCCGACTTCGGGGAGACCTACAACCGCATCGTGTCGGAGGAGCCAACGGCCGCTGCATCAGAGCCACCGGCACCGGCTGGCGGGGATCCCAACGTCGCAGGCCTGCTCTCGACCCTGCGCGACACGATGCAACGACTCGTGGGAATGGGCCGCACCGATGAGGGCCTTGCCGAGGCGGCCGCGGTGCTCGCCGGTCTCACGAGTGCGATCGAGACCGCCGATGCCCGGCAGCCCGACCTCGAACTCGCGAACCTCGCGACCGTGGGCGCGCTCGTTGCGCATGCGGCATGGCTTCGAATCGAGTCGCGCGGTTGCCACTCGCGCGTCGACTTCCCCGGCCGCGACGACGAGGATTGGCGAGTGCGCACGGTGTTCCGCCGCGGCCTCTCGCCACGCCGTAAACCCATCACGGGAGTGTCCTTCGCCCCCGCAGGCTCGCGCCTGCGCGAGGACAGGTGAGCGCGGTGTATCAGCTGCCCGACGTCAGAGAGATCGTCGCACTCGCGCTCGCCGAGGACCTCGGCGTCGACCCGGACCGCTTCTCGGGTCGCGTGGTCGGGTCACCCGGCCTGCTTTCGCGCGACGTGACCTCGGCAGGGGCGATCGGACTCGACGCGCGCTTCGCAGGGCGCATCGTCTGCCGGCAGGACGCGGTCATCGCCGGGCTTCCGGTCGTGGCGGCGGTCTACAACGCGTTATCGAGCGCAGCCGGGCTCTTCGACCCGGTCGAGGTGTTCCCGCTGGTCGCCGAGGGCGCGCAGGTCGCGGCCGGCACCCCGGTCGTCGAGCTCGAGGGTGTGGCGACCGCCGTGCTCGCAGGCGAGCGAACCGCTCTCGACTTCCTCATGCTGCTCTCCGGCATCGCGACTGAGACCGCGAGGTGGGTTGCCGACGCGGGCGCTAACTTGGCGATCTGCGACACGCGCAAGACCATTCCGGGCCTGCGCGCGCTCTCGAAGTACGCCGTTCGTGTCGGCGGGGGAACGAATCACCGCATCGGGCTGCACGACATGGTGCTCGTGAAGGACAATCACATCACAGCGGCCGGTGGCATCACCTCTGCTGTGAAGAAGGCACACGCCGACAACCCCGACCTGCTTATAGAGGTCGAGGCCGATACGATCGAACAGGCGCGCGAGGCCGTGAAAGCCGGAGCTCACATGGTGTTGCTCGACAACATGAACGAGGAGATGCTCGCCGAGGCGGTTGCGGTGGTTCGCGAGACCGCGGCTTCAGCGAATCGTCGCGTGCTCACCGAGGCGAGCGGGCGCATCACGCGCGATCGGATCGGTGCGTTGCGCGCGACGGGCGTTGACCGCGCGAGCACGAGCGCTATCACGCTCGGAGCCGGCGTGGTCGACTTCGGTCTGGACGAGGTGTAGCCGCATGGTCGCCTTCTTCCAGTCGCTGCTCGATTGGGCGCTCTCCGCACTCGGCTCATACGGCTACGTGATCGTGTTTCTCGCGACCGTGCTGGAGAACCTTTTCATAGTGGGCAGCTTCACGCCGGGCGACGTCATCACCGCGTCCGCTGCGTTCACCGCCACCCAACCCGCCGGCGCATCGCTGTCGGTGTGGGGGCTGTTCGCAGCGGCGACGCTGGGCACGTGGACCGGCACGACCATCAGCTACATCATCGGCAGGCGGGGCGGGGCTGCGCTCATCCAAAGCGTCGGTCCGCGCTTCGGAATCTCGCTTGAGGCTATCGAGGCCGGCGAGGAGTACTTCGAGCGCCGAGGCCCGTTCACCATCGTTTTCGCGCGCTTCATCGCCGTGATGAAGAACCTTGCACCTGCGATCGCTGGCGCCTCGAAGATGAAGGTAGCGGTGTTCCAGGCCTTCTCGCTGCTCGGCTCGGTCATGTACGCAGGCATACTCGTCGGCGTGGGCTGGTTCCTCGGCGAGAACTTCCAGCAAGGACTCAAGTACTTCGGTGCGTTCTCGTGGCTGTTGTTCGTGATCGTGTTCGTGGTGGCCGCGGTCGGCTGGTACGGGAAGCGCCGGCGCGACAAGCGCGTGCTTGCGCTTGGTGCTGCGCGTTACGAGGCCGCGCACGGCAGCCTGCAGGAGCCCGATGACGACGCGTGATGCGGTGCTTGCCGCGCTCCGCGAGGCCGCTGAGCGCGGCGTGAGCGGTGAGGTCCTGGCCCGTGCGATCGGTGTCAGCCGCGTGGCGGTAGGCAAGCACGTCTCGGCGTTGCGCGATGCCGGTTACGAGATCGTGGCCGAGCCCGGCGTGGGCTACCGGCTCATCACCGCACCTGACGCTCCGCTGCCCAGCGAGGTGTCGCGCTACGTGCGCACCCCCGAGCGGTTCACGCTCACGGGCGGGGGAGACACCGACTCGACCAACGACGATGCGCGCATGCTCGCCCGAGCCGGCGCCGACGAGTGGACGGTCGCGCTCGCGGGCAGCCAGTCGGCCGGTCGCGGCCGCATGGGGCGTACCTGGGAGTCGCCGTCGGGCGGCGCCTATCTCTCGATCGTGCTGCGCCCACAGGTCACCGCTGCCGAGGTGGCGCCGCTGTCGCTGGTGGTCGCCCTCGGCGTTGCGCATGGGCTCGATCGGGCGTTTGGGATCGACACCTCACTGAAGTGGCCCAACGACGTCTTGCTCGCAGGGCGCAAGCTCGCAGGGATACTGCTCGAGATGGCCGCCGAAGCCGACCGCGTTGAGTGGGTGGTTGCCGGTGTGGGGCTCAACGTGGCGCCCTTCGCCGATGATGCCGCGCTCGACGCCGTCGCCTGCGTCCGAGATGCCGCTCCGGACGCGCGCGTCGCCGCGGTGGCGGCGGCGGTTCTCGACGGCATCAGCGTGGCGTACGACCGGTGGCAGGCCGAGGGGTTCTCGGCGATGAGGGCCGACTACGAGGCACGGTCGTCACTGCTGGGTCGTGAGGTCACCGTGCGCGACATGACCGGCGCTGTGAAGGCGACAGGCACGGCGATGGGTGTCGACGATGAGGGTCGGCTGCTGGTCGCGACGCTTTCCGGGGTCGTTCCGATCGCCGCTGGTGAAGTCACGTTGCGCGAGCCCGGGGCCGGGATCGCCGCACCGGAGCGGTAGTTCGCGAGAGAGGGAGCGCTTGACCCTCGCTCGTGCACTCGCTACCGTTAACCAACTTTCAGTGCCGAGTTAACGGAGCGATCCCGTAGTGAGTACTTCCACCCCCGCGATCAGGTCCTCGAAGGGTCGCATCCGCAACATGACAACCGCTGCGCTCATCGCGGCGATGACGGCCGCCCTCGGGCCGCTTGCCATCCCCATCGAGCCGGTCCCCGTCACGTTCCAGACGTTCTGCGTCGCACTAGCCGCGCTGCTGCTCCCACCGGGCTGGGCCGCTGGATCGATGGCGCTTTACGTCGCGCTCGGGGCGGCGGGGCTGCCGGTGTTCTCGAAGGGCGCAGCCGGAGTCGGCGTGCTTCTCGGCCCCACCGGAGGCTATCTGATCGGCTTCGTGATCGGCGCGGGCGTGGGATCGCTCACGCGGTTGGGTCTGCGCCGGGCGGGGTCCTCGCGGGTGGTCGCTGACATCGGCGCCGGCATCATGCTGCTTGTAGTGGTCTACGGGATCGGTACCGCGTGGCTCGCGTACGCCGCGCACCTCCCGCTTGCGGCGGCGGCAGCAGCCGGAGTGGCCCCGTTCGTCATCGGAGACGCGGTCAAGATCGCGGTGGCGATCGCCATCGCGGAATCCGTGCGATCGGCGGTGCTCGGCGCCGACTAATCCTCGACGGCCGCGGAGGTCGTCTGAGCGCCGGCGAGCACCGGGAGCGACACCGTCATGCGCGCGCCTCCCTCGGGGAGGTTCGCGGCCTCGATCCGCCCACCGTGCGCGATGACGATCGCGCGGACGATCGCGAGCCCCAGACCGGCGCCCCCGCTCGTGCGCGTGCGGCTCGTGTCGGCTCGGTAGACGCGGTCGAAAAGCCGGGGCAGGTCGGCCTCGGGGATTCCGGGGCCGTCGTCGAGCACCGAGAGGATCGCGCGGTCGCCGTCAGTCGAGAGCTCCACCCGCACGTGGCCGCCGGT
>JAAXWY010000061.1 GCA_013334745.1 Coriobacteriia bacterium | reverse complement strand
ACGTTGCCGTTGGCGTCTTCGAGGGCCAACAGGTCCCGCCTGCGGGAATTCAGCAGGTGGCGGGCCTCGTCGGGAGAGGCCTCGACCCCGAGAACCTCTACGCGATGCAGAACAAGGGCACGTTGCCTGCGCCCGGCACGTTCGGCATCGTCTACACCACCGAGAAGGGCATCGAGTACCTGTTCCGCACGTCGCACTCGGGCACCAATGTCGCCGTGCGCGCCGAGCCGGGCACCGACCTGACGCGGCTGGCCGATGCGATTGAGGATGAGCTGCGTCCCTACGTGCTTGATGCCACGACGCTGCGCGACGACATGCCCAGCTACGCGGGGTTGCAGTCCGAGCTCGATCAGAATCGCATCATGGCGCGCTCGCTGCCGGCGCTCGTTCTCGCCATCAGCTCGATGTCGCTGTTCATCGCGCTTTCGCGGCTGGTGGCTGCGCAGCGCGGCGAGATCGGGCTGGCCAAGGCGCTCGGCTACACCGATGGGCAGATTCTCGCCCACTACCTCACCATCGCGCTGCTCGTGGCAGCGTGCGGGTCGATCCTCGGAGTGATTCTGGGGTTGTGGGGCGCTCAAGGGGTTGCAGCGATGTACGTCTCGATGCTCGGGCTGCCGTTCATGACGAGCGGCTTCTACCCCCTCGTGCCGCTCGTGGCAATCGCGCTCGCCGTCGCCTCGTGCGTGGCCGCCGCCGCGATGCCCGCTTGGCGCTCAGCCCGGCTCGCCCCGGCGATCGCGATGCACTCCGATCCCAACGCCTCGCTCGCAGGCGGGCGCATCCCCGTCCTCGAGCGGCTTCTCTCGCCGATACTGCCGCGGTCGTTCACGTTCCGCGTGCCGTTGCGAAACCTCTTCCGAGCCAAGCGGCGCACGTTCTACACCGTGCTCGGAATCGCCTTCGCGATGGTGCTGTGCGTGGCGACTGTGGCGATGTTCGACTCCATCGACTACATCATGGACAAGGCGTTCACCGACATCGAGCGCTGGGACATCGTGGCCGCCTTCGACGCGCCGTTCGGGGGCGACCGCATCGCCGAGGTCCGTGAGATGGACGGTGTGAAACGCGTACAGGTCGCACTCATGCTGCCGGTCACGATGTCAGCCGGTGGCGCCGATGAAGACGTGCTCATCACCGCGGCACACCCCGACGCCGACTTCCATGGATTCCACCCCGCAGGGGGAGCGGCCCCGTCCGACGCGCTGCTCGCCGGTGACCTCGTGCTGTCGGCGGCGACTGCTCAGCGGCTGGGGGTCACTCCCGGGGAGCGCGTCGAGGTCGATTCGCCGCTCGTCGACGACCCGGTCTCGCTTCGCGTGGGAGCGCTCTCCGACGAGATGCTCGGGCAACCGGCGTTCCTCTCGCTCGATGCGGTTTCGCGGCTCACCGGGACGGCGGCCACGAGCTACAACGCGCTGTATCTCAACGTCGACCCGCAGGCGGCCGATCACATCCGAGACGAGATCTACGATCTTTCGGGAGCCGCGTCGGTGCAGATCAAGGCCGACTACGTCGAGCAGATGCGCACGTGGCTCGAGCTGTTCGACTTCTTCGGGGTGGTGCTCCTGGGCTTTGGGTCGGCGCTTGCGTTCGTCGTGGTGTTCACGACGTTCACCGCGAACGTGACGGAGCGGACGCGCGAGATCGCGACGATGCGCACGATCGGCGAGGACAACGTGCGGCTCACTCTCATGATCACCATCGAGAACCTCGCGATCGCGATCGCCGCAGTCCCGCTGGGGCTCTGGCTCGGAATGATGGCTACGGATGCGATGTTTGGCAGCTTCGACCTCGAGGCGTTCGAGCTCAGCGCACACATCTACCCCGAGAGCATTGTGAAGATCTGTCTGCTGATCCTCGTGGTGGTTCTGCTCTCCGAGATACCCCCGGTGCGCCGCATCTTCCGTCTCGACCTGGCCGAGGCCACCAAGGTGATGGAATAGCGCGACGCCGGCCGCGTGGTGCGACCGGCGTCGTGTCGTGACGGTGGTGCGTAGCGCCTAGTAGTTCTCGGCGAGGATCTCGAAGTACGACTGCGGGTGATGGCAGGCGGGGCACTCGAACGGGGCCTCCGCACCTTCGTACACGAAACCGCAGTTGCGGCACTTCCAGTACACAACGCCGTCCTTCTTGAAGACCTTGAAGCCGTTGACGTTCTCGAGCAGCTCGCGGTAGCGCTTCTCGTGATGCGCTTCGACATCGGCGATTCTGCGGTAGGACTCGGCGATGTCGTCGAAGCCCTCGGCGGCGGCTACGCGGGCGAACTCGGGGTAGAGCTCACTCCACTCCTCGTACTCGCCCTCGGCCGCGGCGAGCAGGTTCTCGGCGGTCGTGCCGATCTTACCGGCGGGGTAGGTCGCCGTGATCTCGGCGGGTCCGCCCTCGAGGTACTTGAAGAAGACCTTCGCGTGCTCCTTCTCGTTGTCGGCCGTCTCGGTGAACAGTGCCGAGATCTGCTCGAAGCCTTCCTTCTTGGCCACCGATGCGAAGTAGGTGTAGCGGTTGAGCGCCTGGCTCTCGCCGGCGAACGACTTGAGCAGATTCAACTCGGTCTGCGTGCCCTTGATGCTCGGCATGCGGGCTCCTTTCGGGTCGGGGACATTCTGTTGTACGTGGGTTAGGTTTTCCCTTCTGGGCGACGCTGAAACCGTATCGCACGTGAAGCAACGCGGATTCGCTGCTCCCTCCACCACTTTCGCATAGCCGAGACGGTCGTGGGGTATTCTCCAAGCAGCGCGTTCGAGCGAGCGCAGCTTGTGTGAGCCACGTCCATATCCGGGCGAAGACGGAGGGGTCCTCTTGGGCAACATCATGTTTCTGCTGCAGCTGCTCGTCGTCATCGGCGCCATCTTCATGGGCGTCCGTATGGGGGGCATGGGGTTGGGAATCTGGGGCGCCGTGGGCGTCGCGGTCCTGGTGTTCGGGTTCCGTCTGGCGCCGGGTTCGACGCCCGGCTCGGCGATGCTCATCATCCTCGCAGTCATCACCGCAGCCTCGGCGATGCAGGCTGCCGGAGGCATCGACTGGATGGTGCGTATCGCGGCCAAGATCATCCGCAAGAACCCCAAGTACATCACGATCATCGCGCCGGTGGTCAGTTACGCGTTCGTGGTGGGGGCGGGGACCAGTAACATCTTCTTCCCGCTCATCCCCGTGATCTACGAGGTCTCCTACGAGAACGGCATCCGGCCCGAGCGTCCGCTCGCACTCTCGACGGTGGCGACCGGATTCGGCATCACTTCAAGCCCTGTGTCCGCTGCGATGGCAGCGATGCTCGCACTCGTCGGCCCCGAAGGCATGACGCTCAATCAGATTCTGATGATCACGATCCCCGCGTCGCTCGTTGCGATTGTTGTGGGCTCGCTCGTATCGATGCGCCTGGGTAAGGACCTCGCCAACGACCCCGTCTACCAGCAGCGTCTGGCCGACGGCCTCGTGAAGCCGCCCCACATGGTTGCGACCGGCGCCGACGGCGCGGCAGTCGCTGAAGAGCCGCTGCCGGCCAGCGCGCGCAACTCGGCCTTCATCTTCCTGGCAGGCGTAGCGTTCGTGATCCTCATCGGCGGTATCCCGGCGCTCAAGCCGATGCTGCCCACCGGCGCCGACGGTGCGCTTGTCCCCATCGACATGACCGTCGCGATTCAGCTGACGATGTTCACGGTCGCACTGCTCATCCTGCTGCTGTGTAAGACGAAGGTCAGCGCGATCTTCAAGCAGCCGGTGTTCTCGGCGGGTGTGACTGCAATCGTGGCGCTGTTCGGTATCGCGTGGCTTGCCAACACGTTCATCAACGCCTACCAGACGCAGATCGTCGCGGCACTTGGCAGTGCGGTGGCGGTGGTGCCGCTCGCGTTCGCGCTGGCGGTCTTCATCATGGCCGCGCTTACAACGAGCCAGTCGGCGACCACCAACACCATCGTGCCCATCGGGCTGGCGCTGCCGGGTCTGGGTGTGGGAGCGATCGTCGCGATGTGGTCGGCGTTGTGCGGCGTGTACTTCCTGCCGGCCAACGGGTCGCAGCTCGCGTGCGTCGAGACCGACCTCACCGGCTCGACCAAGATCGGCAAGTACGTCCTGAACCACTCGTTCATGATCCCGCTGCTCGTGACGACGGTCGTGGCCGTCGGAGTGGGGCTGCTCATCCAGTCTGTCGTGCTCTAGCCATCAACCGTCCGTTAGGAGCATCCCATGCCCGCCGATGAGATCCGCGCCTCTGTTCGCGCCGCGATGCCCACCGTCATCGATGACCTCGGCAAGCTCGTTGGTCACGCATCCTGCGCGTTTCCCGGTTTCCCTGCCGAGCCGGTGCACGCTGCTCGCGCGGAAGTGATCCGCATCATGAAGGACGCCGGGCTCGCCAATGCGGCCGAACTCGACCTCGAGGGTGGCGGCTACCCGGCCGTCTGGGGCGACATCCCCGGACCCGAAGGCGCGCCGACGGTGCTGCTCTACGCGCACTACGACGTGCAGCCGGCGCCGATGGAGCAGGGATGGACCACCGACCCCTTCGTGTTCACCAAGAAGGACGACGGCCGCTACTACGGGCGCGGTGCTGCCGATGACAAGAGCGGTGTGGCGATCCACGCCGGCACGCTCATGGCGTTTGATGGTGCACCGCCCGTGGGCGTGAAGGTCATCATCGAGGGCGAAGAGGAGACAATGTCGCACCTCGAGGCCTACGTCGGGGCGCATCCGGAACGCTTCAAGGCCGACGTGATCATCGTCGCCGACATGGGCAACATCGAGTGCGGGATCCCGGTGCTCACGACGATGCTGCGCGGCCACGTCCAGTGCACGGTGCAGGTCGACACCATCGACCACCCGCTGCACTCCGGCGTGTTCGGCGGTCCGGCTCCCGACGCGCTCATGGCGCTCATCCGCATCCTCGCGTCGCTTCAAGACGACGCCGGTAACCCAGCCGTCGCCGGTGCGATGCAGTTCGACTGGCCCGGCGCCGACTACCCCGAGCCGCTCTACCGCCAGATGGCCGCGATGCTCCCGGGCGTCGATGTGATCGGCGACGACTCGATCGCGACCAAGCTGTGGAGCAAGCCGGTCATCAGCGTCATCGGCATCGACGCGCCGAGTGTCGCCGAGGCGGGCAACGTGCTGATCCCGTCCGCGCGGGCGAAGGTCGCGATGCGCATCGCCCCCGGCGCCGATCCGCGTCATGAGCTCGACCTGCTCGAGGCGCACCTGCGCGCAGCGGCGCCGTGGAACGTGAAGATCGACGTGCAGGACGTCAAGGCGAGCGACGCCTTCAAGGCGCCGACCGGCGGTCCGGGCATGGCGGCGGCTCAGTCGGCACTCGCCGAGGCCTACGGCACCGACGTCTCGCAGGTGGGTAGCGGTGGGTCGATCCCGCTGCTCGAGACGCTCATGAAGGCCTCGCCGGGCGCAGAGTTCATCCTGTGGGGCGCCGAGGACGCACCTGCCAACATCCACGGCGCTAACGAGAGCGTCCACCCCGATGAGATCGAGCGCATGATCGTCGCGCAGGTGCTGCTCATGGAGCGGCTCGCCGAGGGGTAGCGGCCGCTACTGCAGTTCGCCCGCAAGCATCTCCATCAGCAGGTTGTCGTGGAAGGTGCCGTCGGCGCCCTTCTCGTACTCGCGCACCGCGCCGATCGGCTTGAAGCCGACCTTCTTGTACGCAGCGATGGCGCGCACATTGGCGAGTGCGGGGTCGATCGTGATGCGATGGTGTCCGCGCCCCTCGAAGAGGTAGCGGATGACCGTGCGCAGCGTGTCGGTCCCAAGCCCCCGCCCGAGCAGCCGCGCATCGAGCGTGATGTCGATGCTGGCGTGCTTGTAGTACGGGTCCTGCTCCTCGGTGTACATGACGAGGCCCACGAACGCGCCATCGGCCTCGACAGCAAGCGATGTCGTCTCGGGCGTGTCGAGCGCATCGACGCGCAGCCGCGCCATGTCGTAGCCAGGCCACCACTCGGCGACGCCCGGCTGCAGCAGCATGTCGAGCAGCGCCGGCAGATCGTCTTCGGTGAGCGCGCGCAGTGTGACCTGTTCGCCTGTGAGTACCGGGTGATCCATGTCTACGTCTCCGATTCGACCATTGCCGCGAGCTCGCCGGAGGCGAACAGCTCGAGGCAGGCGTGAACGACAGCGGGGTCGTACTTGTTGACCGCCGATGATATCTCCGCGACCGCCTCGGCGATACCCAGTGCCGGCCGATAGGGGCGGTGCGAGGCCATGGCCTCGATGACGTCGGCCACTGCGATGATGCGCGCAGCGGTGAGGATGTCATCGCCCGCAAGTCCGTTCGGGTAGCCCGAGCCGTCGATACGCTCGTGGTGCTGCAACACGATGTCTGCCACCGGCCACGGGAACGAGATGTCCTTGAGGATCTGGTAGCCGGTCTGCGGGTGCTCCTTGATGAGTGCGAACTCGATGTCGGTCAGGCGGCCGGGCTTGGTGAGTATCTCGGCGGGTACGGCGAGCTTGCCGACGTCGTGGACCATCGCCGAGACGGCCACGGCCTCGAGGTCCTCGTCGGGCAGGCCCATCTCGGCGGCGATTGCCTTGGCGATGATCGCGACGCGCTCCTCGTGGCCCTGCGTGTACGGGTCGCGCGCCTCGACGATGCGCCCCATCGCCTCGGTCAGGCTGAAGAGAATGCCCTCGAGTTGCTCGTTGGAGCGCAGGAGGTTGGCCTCCATCTGGGCGCGCACCGTTCGTCCACGAAGCGTGTCGACGCCAAAGGACAGGTCGTTGGCCAGCTCGGCGAGCAGTTCCATTTCGTCGTCATCGAATGAGGATGCGTCCCCGGCCACGAACATAATCGCTCCGAAGCACTCGCCGCTCGAGTAGATGAGCGGGAGGGCCGCCACTGAGGCGTAGCCGCGTGTTGCGGCGAGATCGCGCCACGGAGCGAACATCGGGTCGGAGTCCATGTAGCGCACGACGAAGGGCTTGCCGGTGCGTATCGCGTTGCCGGGAGGTCCGTTATGGGTGATGTCGGCCGCCCAGCTGAACTGCGCCTCGTCGAGATAGCCATCGACGTGACCTGCCGAGGCCATGGGAATGACCGAGCGGTTCTCGTCGTAGCCGGCGTATCCCACCCAGGTCATGCGGAAGCCGCCTTGCTCCACGGCGATAGCACACACGTCCTCAAGCAACCGCTGCTCGTCGTCGGCACGCACGAGCGTCTCGTTACACGCACTCAGAGCGCGCAGGGCACGCGTGGCTCGGCGCAGCCGACGCTCGGCAGAGGTCCGCTCGGTGATGTCGCGCATGATTCCAAGGAGCCTGCCGTCCGGGAGCCGCTTGGCGCTCACTTCGACGAACAGCGTCGACCTATCGTCTCCGCGAGTGATCGCGACTTCCTCAACCAGCGTTGCGCCTATCTCGAGGTGCTCGAAGTCTGGCAGTGACGTGCTCAGCTCTCCGCTAATCACCGCATCGGAGACATTCGAGTGCATGAGTTCCGCGCGCGAGAGCCCGAGCAGTTCGCATCCGCGGTCGTTGACTTCCAGGTATCGCCCACTCTCGTCGGCAACGAAGATCCCGTCACTCGCTTGCTCGATCAGGGCACGAGTGCGCTCTTCGCTCACGCGCAGCGCCATCTCGAGTCGGCGCTTCTCGGTGATGTCACGGAAGAACACCGCGACTCGATTGCGGCCGACGGAGAACGCGTACACCTCAAACGAGCCGGCGATCTTATCGCCGTCGTAGGCGAGCTGCTCGGCTTCCCATGTTCCGCCTTCGCGAGCGACCCGACGGTATGCCTCGGGCGTCTCGGTGCCAACGTTGCCCGGAAACGCTTGTTCGAGAGTTGATCCGACGAGCGCGGAGTGGTCGATTCCGAGCATCTGCTCCGCGCGGTCGTTGAAGCCCATGAACACGAGTCGGTCGTCGGACTCAAGTTCGTAGATGTGCGCACCATACGGCGCGTGGTCCAGGAGCGTCTGCAGACGGTTCTCGCGCTCCAGCCGGTCGGTCTCGGCGATCTTGCGCTCAGCGAGGTTCCACGCCGTGTCAGCGAAGAAGTCGATCATCTCGACGTCGTAGGGCATATAGTCGGTCGGCTTGTTCCCAACTCCGAGGAGCGCGACCACCAGCCCATCCCTGAACACGGGGACGACAAGCTCACGGATCACAGGGGCGTGGCCCTCGGGAAGGCCGTGCTTGGCAGGCACACTCGCGTAGTCGTTGTGGATCACGGGCGCACCCTCGTGCAGGGCTTGGGCCCATACGCCGGCTTCGGTCACCGGGTAATGCGACGAAGCCGTCGGAGCAGCACACGCGCCCTTCAGCGTCCCGCGAGACCAGGTCTGCAGCGAGAGGCTCTGCTGGTCGTGATCGACGAAGTGGAGGAATGCGATTTCGCTTGATGAGAATCGGCACGCCTCTTCAAGAATCTCCTGCAGAAGGTCTTTCATCTCGTGAGTGGATGCGTACTCGTTGAGCCGCAGTCTCGCCTCTGCCAGTGCTGCATGGCGAGAACTCTCGGTCACGTCGCTGGCGACGGCAAGTACGTGCAGGCCGTTCGCCTCCGCATCAAGCGCTCTGAAGTGCCATGAGAGTAGACGGGTCTCCCCGGTCGTATTGATGTGCCAACACTCGGCGGAAGCATCCTTCGACGTACCGACGAAGACGGCATCGACCTCAGAGCAGTCCGACGCGTGACTGGCTGCGTACTCGGGGAATCGACTGCCCACGAGATCCTCGCCGAAGAATTCAAGGCCGGCGCTGTTGAGCCACGTGCACACCTGCCCGGGGCCGAGCTCGCAGATGATTTCGGGCATCGTCTCGAGAATCGCCTCCTGGCGATCTGAGAGCTCCCGAACAGCGTCCCGCGCCTGCATCGCCGCGGCCTGAGCCGCCCTGAATTCAGTCATGTCCTGCGTGGTGTCCAGGATCATCGTGACGACGCCGGACTCATCGCGAGCGAACGGGACGTCTCTGCTGTGGAGCCAGCGCCACTCACCGTCGGCCGCACGCGCTCGAAACACGAGCTCAAGCGTACGATCGTCGCCGGCTGGGAGCGCCTGAAGGGCGGCGTAGTGTGCGACGAGCCCGCCAAGGTCGTCCGGGTGTACGAACCGAGCAAACGCATCCGGGCCAAGATCGCGCAGCTCGTCGGGGGCCAGCCCCAGAAACTCGGACACCTCGTGGTTCACGTAGGTGTAGGCCTGCTTCGAGAAGTCGAAGATGCCGATAAGGCATGGCGCCGTGTCGAGCATACGTCGGAGCAGGATCTCGCCACCCAGATCGGCGGGCGGTGACTTGGTATCCAGACGCGGGTTCATGACCGGTTCCGACCCTTTGCCGACGGCGTCAGGTGCGGGGGGGCTTCAGCGATGAAACGCTGTTGCGATGTCGCTATGGAGAAGCTCACGGTCGCCTCATCCTGCGAACCCCCAGGCATCTCGCCGACAGTCCCCGGCGTCCAACACCACTATCGGCATATGCGACACCCTTCCACACCTCAACGGGGCGTCGCGAAGGGGTTTATACCCACTTTGCGACCTACGTCGCCAAGCGGCCGCTACCGAGTGGCCGTTTGGCCATCAGGTCACGCGCGAGGTCCTCGACGAGCCACAGCGCCCGATTCGTCGGATTGACGCCGGACACGATCGTTCCGCCGTAGCGCACCGGCGTCGCTTCGGTACCGGCCGAGTGCATCTCGCCGCTCCTCAGATCGATGAGGTACGCCGAGTTCTTCTCGCCGCCGTAGAACTGGGAGCGCAGCTTCGACGTCGTCGCGAACTCGATGTCGGCCGGGGCGAAGCCGGTGGTCGACAGACCGATGCTGACGGTGCTCGGGATGTGGTAGCGCAGGGGACGCGGCAGGCTAAAGCGCGACTCGACGAACTCGCGAGCGTCCTCGTGCAGTCGCTCGAAGCCCGCATCGCCCGGCAGCGGCGCGCTCAGGTCGTGTACCCAGAAGTACTCACTCACGGGGAAGAACGGGCCCAGCCCGCGCACCTTGCGCGTAGCGAGCATGCTCAGTCGTCCGATCGATGACGCACCCACCGTGAAGCCCTGCTCGGCGAGGAGCAACGCCATCGCATCGAGTGGGGTTCGTGCGGTCTCGGTCACGGGGCCTCCCGGGCTGCCATCGCAAACGACGCACCTGCCGCGCGCCACATTACGGAACCGTAACCCCCTCGGAGTTGTGTCGCAATGCGCGAGCGCGAGGCTGAGAGAGAGCCGATCGCACCACACGCCTGACAACAGACCCGAGAGCCGCGCCGATCCTGTCGGCCGGACCGAACCGAGAGGAACAGCCATGACCGCCAAGACCCGCCTCGCGCTCGACGTCGCGATGTTCGCAGCGCTTCTCGCAGCGTACAACCCGGCCTGGACCGGCCTTGCCGTTCACGAGTGGCTGAGCATCGCGATCATCGTGCCACTCCTGTTTCACCTGATCATCAACTGGGAGTGGACGGTGCGCGTTGCCAGTACATTCATCGACCGACTGATGCATGCCTCCCGAGTCAACCTCGTGGTCGACATCCTGCTCTTCGTCTCGACCGTCGCCGTCATGCTCTCCGGCCTGATGGTCTCCCAGGTCGCGCTTGCGGCATTCGGACTCGCCGTGACGCCGGGAGCGATCTGGGTCGCGCTGCACGCCGTGACCGCCGACACGACGGTCTTCCTGCTCGGCACGCACTTCGTGCTACACGCCAGCTGGGTGGCGCGCGTCCTTGGTGCCGGGCAGCCGGCGCCGGCGAATCGCCCCACGACCGAGGCCGGCCGATAGAGCCTTGATCCAACCGCCCGCCCCGACCCCAGGAGGAGTCATGTCCCGCTCAAGCGCAGACAGATCGCTCAAGAACGCGGCAGCCGTGATTGTCGCCACCGCACTGACGGCACTTGCCATCTTCGGTGGCGTGCAGGTCGCCGATCTCGCCGTGGGCACGACGACGACCGCTCCGGCTGCCACAGCGATCACGACCGGTGTGGTCTCGACCAGCAACGTCGCGCAGTCGGGCACGCTCGTGTGTCCGCGCACCAACTGCACCGCCTCGACGTGTCACGCCACCACCGGTATGGCGCCCGGTCACTAATACCGCGGGCGCGCTGAGGCGCCCGACACCTGAGAAGGCCCGCACGACACCATCCGCCGCCAGAAGGCCGGCGGACCCCCGGAAGAAGGAGTAGCGAGATGACCGACAGCACCGACACCACCCCCACGCAACCCCTCGAGCCC
>JAAXWY010000060.1 GCA_013334745.1 Coriobacteriia bacterium | reverse complement strand
CTCGCTGCAGCGGCGGCGCAGGCCGCGCCCGCAGACGGGAGCGCGTCGTGAGCGCCAACTTCCTCGAGACCGTCATGGCGCGCCGCCGCGAGCGCATCCTCGCCGAGTACGGCGGGCTGACGCCGGCGGACCGCGAGCGACTCGCGTGCTGCGCCCGCCCGCCGCGCGACTTCATCGCCGCGCTCACCAACCGCAGCGACGTCGCCGTCATCGCCGAGGTCAAGAAGGCGTCGCCCAGCGCCGGCCCCATCGCGCCTGACTGCGAGGCGAGCAAGCAGGCTCTGCACTATCAGGACGGCGGCGCGGCATGCATCAGCGTGCTCACGGAGCCCGAGTTCTTCGGCGGCAGCTTCACCGACCTTTCGGATGTGGCTGACGCGGTCGACGTACCGGTGCTGTGCAAGGACTTCATCGTCGACCCCGTGCAGCTGTTCGTCGCCCGCGGCCACGGCGCCGATGCGGTGCTGCTCACGGTCAGCGTGCTCGGCCACATGACACGCGACTTCGCCCACACCGCCGAGACTCTCGGTCTCACGCCGCTCGTCGAGGTCGCCAGTGCCGATGAGATCCCTATCGCGCTCGGTGTCCGCTCGGGCCTCATCGCGGTCAACAGCCGCAACCTGCGCACGCTCGAGGTCGACCCCGAGGGCGCGCGGGCACTGATCGGCGAGTTGGGTAGGTATGAAGTCACGCGCGTCGCCGCCAGCGGCGTGAAGACCCGCGCTGACGTCGTGGCAGCGGCCGCAGCGGGCGCAGACGCCGTTCTTGTCGGCGAGACGCTTATGCGGTCCGCATATCCGGAGGACGTACTGGAAAGGTTGACGGGCGTCGCGAAGAGCCCGTGAGCGATAGATGTGGTTGAGGCCTGCTCGTGAACGCTTGTGACCGTACTGAACCGCACTGAAAGGAGCACCACAATGCCGTCAGATAAGACCCGATTCGGACTCGACGAACTGCACATCCCGGAGGCCTGGTACAACATCATCCCGGACCTCAAGACCCCGCCGGCGCCGCCCAAGGTCGTCACGCCTGATGGTGTCGAGCTTGCGCCGGAGCAGATCGGCGAAGTCATGATGAAGCTCTTCCCGATGGAGGTCCTCAAGCAGGAGTCCTCGGCCGATCGCTGGATCGATATCCCCGGCGCCGTCATCGACGTCTACAAGGAGTATCGTCCGTCGCCGCTGCTGCGCGCACGTCAGCTGGAGAAGGACCTGAACCTGCCGGCCGGCGTTCGCATCTACTACAAGTACGAGGGCGTCAGCCCCGCCGGCTCGCACAAGCCCAATACCGCCATCCCGCAGGCCTACTACAACAAGGCCGAGGGCATCACGAAGATCTCGACCGAGACCGGAGCCGGCCAGTGGGGCAGCGCGATGTCGATCGCCGGTGCGCTCTACGGCATCGACGTCGAGGTGTTCATGGTCGGCGTCAGCTACGACCAGAAGCCGTATCGCCGCATCCTCATGGAGACCTACGGCGGTACCGTCCACAAGTCGCCGAGTAACCTCACCGACGCCGGCCGCCATGTGCTCGCGATGGATCCCAACTCCACCGGTTCGCTCGGCATCGCGATCTCGGAGGCCTGCGAGGTCGCGCTCAAGAACGACGACACGCACTACGCGCTCGGCTCGGTGCTCAACCACGTGTGCCTGCACCAGACGATCATCGGCCTTGAGGCGATCCAGCAGATGGAGCTTGCCGAGGACGAGCCCGACGTCGTCATCGCGTGTGTCGGCGGCGGTTCGAACTTCGCCGGCCTCGCGTTCCCGTACTACCACCGCAAGCTCGAGGGCAAGAGCAACGCGCGCCTGCTCGCTGTCGAGCCCAAGGCGTGCCCGACGCTGACCGCCGGCGAGTACAAGTACGACCTCGGCGATGAGGCCGGCATGACGCCGCAGATGCTCATGTACACGCTCGGCCACGACTTCATGCCGCCCGGCATCCACGCCGGCGGCCTGCGCTACCACGGCGATTCGCCGCTGGTCAGCCAGCTCGTGCACGAGGGCGAAGCCGACGCCATCGCCGTCGACCAGACCGCCTGCTTCGAGGCCGCCGTGCAGTTCGCGCGCGCCGAGGGCATCCTGCCGGCCCCTGAGTCCAGCCACGCCATCCGCGCGGCCATCGACCAGGCGCTGGAGGCTGCTGCCGCCGGCGAAGACCGCTGCATCCTGTTCAACCTGTCGGGCCACGGCCACTTCGATCTCGCTGCCTACGCCGCCTACAACGCCGGCGAACTGCAGGACTTCGACTTCGCCTCCGGCGCGACCCTGCACGAGTAACGCCGTCGACACGAGTCACCCGCGCTCCCGAGGCGGGGTCCGGTCACCATCCCCCGGACCCCGCACTCGGGCGCGAGAGAGAGACAGGCAATGGAGAGCACGCGCATCAAGATATGTGGGCTGACCAACAGCGAGGACGCTGTCGCTGCGGTAGCGGCCGGAGCAGATGCCGTAGGCGTCGTCTTTGCGCCGTCGCCCAGGCAGGTCAGCATCGAACAGGCGGCAGACGTGCTCGAGAATGTGCCGCCGTTCGTGCTGCGGGTCGGGGTCTTTTCGGATGCGTCGATCGAGGAGATCACGGCTGCCGTCGCTGTCTGCAAACTCGATGCGGTGCAACTGTGCGGGAGCGAGTCACCGGCATTTTGCGACAGCGTTCCGTCGGCCACCTTCAAGGTGTTGCACGTTGGCACGGATTTCGGTTTCCAGAGTGCGGAGCCCTACCGGGACCATGCCGACGCCCTCCTTCTCGACACATTCGTGACCGACAAAACGGGCGGCACCTCGCAAACATTCGACTGGCAAACAATCGGCGATATTCCCGGCTGGGCTCCTTTGTTTGTCGCAGGGGGACTTACGCCTGACAATGTGGGGGAGTGCATCGCCGCGCTTCGCCCCTTCGCCGTGGACGTATCGTCCGGCGTGGAGGCATCGCCGGGGGTCAAAGATCACGCTCGCATGGCGGCCTTCTGCGCTGCCGTGCGCGCTGCCGATGCGGAGGCACAGGCATGAGCGACATGTTCCCTTCAGCCGAGAACGTCTACTCGGGACCGGACGCCGCAGGCTTCTTCGGGGCCTACGGAGGGCGCTTCGTCCCCGAGACGGTCATCCCGGCGCTCGAGGAACTCACCGAGGCATTCGAAGCCGCGCTCGAGGATTCGGAGTTCACCGGGGAGCTCGAAGACCTGCGTCACGACTACATCGGCCGTCACACGCCGATGTATCGTGCGAAGCGCCTCGCCGAGGCGGTCGGTCTGGGCGCGGTGTACCTCAAGCGCGAGGACCTCTGCCATACCGGCGCGCACAAGATTAACAACACCATCGGCCAGTGCCTGCTCGCCAAGCGGATGGGCAAGAAGCGCGTCATCGCCGAGACGGGCGCGGGTCAACACGGTGTGGCGACAGCCACCGCAGCCACGCTCATGGGCCTCGAATGCGCCGTGTTCATGGGCGTCGAGGACATCCGCCGCCAGTCACTCAACGTCTACAAGATGAAGTTGCTCGGCGCCGAGGTCATTCCGGTCGCTGAGGGCACGGGCACGCTCGCTGACGCGGTCACCGCGGCGTTGCGGCACTGGGTTGAGCGTGTCGACGACACGTTCTACGTGCTCGGCAGCGCGGTCGGACCTCACCCGTACCCGCTCATGGTGCGCGAGTTCCAGAGTGTGATCGGGCTCGAGATCATCGACCAGTGCGGTGCGCGCGGAGTCGACAGGCTCGATGCCGTCGTCGCCTGCGTGGGCGGCGGCTCCAATGCGATCGGCACCTTCTACCCGTTCGTGCTCGGAGCAAGCGTGAACGGCAGCGGCGTTCTGGGCAGACCACTGCTTGTGGGCGCTGAGGCGGCCGGTCTGGGTGTCGACACCGACAAGACCGGCGCGTCGATGACAAAGGGCTCGCCCGGCGTCATGCACGGCTTCTACAGCTACCTACTCCAGGACGACGCCGGTAACCCGCTCGAGGCGTACAGCATCAGCGCCGGGCTCGACTACCCCGGTGTCGGTCCTGAGCACGCGCACTTCAAGGACGAGGGACTTGTGCGCTACGAGCCGGTCACCGATGCCGAGGCACTCGCCGCATTCGAGCAGCTCACGCGCACCGAAGGCATCATCCCGGCGATCGAATCCTCGCATGCGCTCGCGCTGCTTCCGCGACTCGCCGCAGAGCTCGGCCCCGACGCGGTTGTGGTCGTGACGCTCTCGGGTCGTGGCGACAAGGACATCGACATCGTGCGTGAGGCGGGTCTCGGCGTTGACTAGCCGGCTCCAGGCGGCGTTCTCGGCGGAGCGGGCCTCGCTCGTCGCGTACGTCATGGGCGGCTACCCCACGCGCGAGGGCTCGCTTGCGGCGCTGCACGCGCTCGCCGATGCGGGCGCCGACGTCATCGAGCTCGGCATCCCGTACTCCGACCCGCTCGCCGACGGCCCGGTCATCCGTGAAGCCGCCGATGAAGCTCGCGCAGCGGCCGGCGAGGCAGGTTTCGGTCTCGCCGAGACCATCGATCTGGCGCGTGAGTTCGCTGAGCAGCGCGCAGCCATGCCGACAGGCTCGCCCACGCCACCGTTCGTGCTGATGGGCTACCTCAACCCGCTCATGCGCATGGGGCTTCCCAAGGCGGCGGCCGCGATGCGCGAGGCCGATGTCGCCGGCGTCATCGTGCCCGACCTGCCCCCGGACATGGCCGGCCCATGGCTCGCGGCGTCAGCGGGGATCGACACCGTCTTCCTCGCGGCCCCGACCTCCACACCCGAGCGCCTCGCGAAGGTCGGCACGATGTCGGGCGGGTTCGTCTACTGCGTCTCGAGTCTCGGCGTCACCGGTGAGCGGGCCGAACTGCCGCCCGAGCTCGCGGATCTCGTCGCGCGCGTGAAAGCGTCGACCGAGCTGCCGGTCGCGGTTGGCTTCGGCGTGTCGACCGCAGCGCAGGCCGCAGCCGTCGCGGCTGTCGCGGACGGCGTCGTCGTTGGCAGTGCCATCGTCCGTCGCCAGCGCGATGCCGATGAGCTGCGCGCATTCGTGGCTGAGCTCGCCGAATCGGTCCGCTCGGCGCGGTAGCCGTCCGTCTGCCGGTCGCGAAGGCGAAAGGCGGCGTCTCGCGAGCGCAGACGCCCGAAATCCGCCGTTCAGCCGCTCTGAATGACCATTCATCGCCATCCACCGCCCTTCCTGCACTCCCTGTCATCGCCGAGATTCAGCGCAGCCCATTCGGGATACACACTCCTCAGGGGATCTTGATTGCGTTGGGTTCGGGCGGCGACGCCCGAGCGAGGAAAGGGAGTCCGCTCATGAGTGGATCGAAGCTTGTCCATGCGCTGCGTTCTCGCGCGGGAAGGGCGCTGTGTCTCGCACTCGCACTCGCGCTGATCGTGCCCGCGTCCGCAGCGGCCGTATCCGGGTTCATCTACTACTCCGTCACCTACGTCGCCGGGCCCGGCGGTTCCATCACCGGGAGCACCCCGCAGTCGGTGTTGGCGGGCTTGAATGCGACTCCCGTCACGGCGACAGCCTCGCCCGGTTATCACTTCGTCCGCTGGAGCGACCTGTCGACCAACGCCAGCCGACAAGAGACAAACATCAACCACGACGCAACGTACAGGGCGTTCTTCGGCGCCGACGAGCCGGTCGAGATCACCGCGGCGTACGGGTCGTTCGACGCAACGACCATCGCGTCTTACAAGATCAACGGCTCGGCCGCACTCGGCGGCGGCGGTGTTCGCCTCACGCCGTCGTTGGGCGATCAGGCGGGAAGCATGTTCTGGAAGCAGAAGGTCTCGCTGCGCGACAGCGGCTCGTTTGCGACGGCGTTCACGTTCCGAATCGACGACGCCGACTCGTTCGAGGGCGGAGCCGATGGCTTCACGTTCTGCATCCAGCCGGGAACGAACTCCGCGTTCAGCGTCGGCAGCGGTCTGGGTTATGGCGACATACCTGACTCGCTCGCAGTTGAGTTCGACACATTCGCCAACGGTGCGGTGGGTGATCCCGACGGCAATCACGTGGGTATCGACCTCAACGGTTCCGTCACGTCGACCGTCACTGCTGTTCCGTCCTTCATCTTGCAGGGCGGCGACACCGGCTATGCATGGATCGAGTACGACGGCGACAGCGACATGCTCTACGTGCGCGTTTCGAACTCAGATATACGTCCCAGCGCGCCGCTGCTCAGCAAGTCGGTCGATCTGTACGGGTGCTATGGCCCTGACGTGTTCCTCGGGTTCACCGCGTCGACAGGCGGGTCCCGCGAGAGCCACGACATTCTGCAGTGGTACTTCACCAATCGCTTCGTCAACGGCGGCCTGGACCCGGTTGCAAACGAGTACGTGATGGGTCCGGCTACGATCGACGTCACGGCGACTCCGGCCACGATCGCTCGTGGCGGCACGTCGACCATCAACCTGGCCGCGTACGACGAGAACGGCGCCCCCGCCGACGACGCGACGCTCACGCTGTCGCTGCCCGACGGCGGGTCCCTCGACGATTCTGTGGTCAAGACCGACGCCAATGGCCTGGCATCCGCAACGTTCACCGCGCCGAGCAGCGGCACGTCGGCGACCGTTCGTGCCACTGCCGAGACGGGTCTGTTCGGCGAGACCGACGTCGCGCTCACCGATTACGAGCTGCCCGTCGTGCGGTTGTGGGGCCCCAATCGTGCCTACATCGCAGCGCAAGCCGCCGAGACTCGCTTCGGCGATGATCTCGAGTGGGCCGAGAGGATCATCCTCGTCAACGGTGAGTACCCGCACACATCCGATGCAATCGTCGCGGCCGGTCTCGGCGGTGCACTCAAGGCGCCAGTGCTTTACACGTACGGCGGCACCTTGCCGCTTGCCACGCGCGACATGCTCGAGCGGATCGGCGGTCGGCGCATGGGGTCCGCTCGCAAGCCGGCCACGAAGTACGAACCCACCGTCTATCTTGTAGGCGGAACCAGCGCGCTCCCTGACTCGGTCAAGGCCAAGGTCGAGACGATCATGGGCGACGCCGTATTCAAGCGCGCCGGCGGCGCGACTCGGTGGGAAACGGCCGCCTCGGTCGCACGCATGATCAAGACCGAGACCGGAGCGAACCCGGCGCGTGTCCTGCTCGCCAATGGACGCGGCTACTCCGGGTTCTACGATGCTGCGACCCTCGCCCCGATCGCGGGTGCGAAGGGGTATCCGATCCTGTATACGGGATGGGCCTACGTGCCTGACTCGACCACGGATGCGATTCGCGACATCGGCAAGCCGGTAGCGATCGTCGCCGGCGGTAAGTTGGCCGTATCGTCACAGGCGCTCGAGGCGATCGACGTCGCGAATGGCAACCACTCGACCTCGCGTTGGAGCGGCGGGATGGCGGGCGACACCGCCTACGCGGTCGCCAACAAGGCGAAGTCAGTCGGCTGGCTGTCAGGGAAGGGCGTCAGCGTAACCGGTCGGCCTGCGGATGCTGCAGCCGGCGCCGGGGCGCTCGGCGGGGCCGACGGCGCGCCGCTGCTGTATACGAGCACGCACACGCTCTCGGCAAACACCCGCGCCTGGATCGTGCGCAACCGTCCGCAGCGCTGTTACATCCTGGGCGATGGAAGTGGCGTCAGCACGGGCGTACGCGCCAAGCTGCTGCCCCTGTTCGTGTTCAAGTAGGAACCGTAGTCAAGCCAGCGGCCCCGCACCCGGCAGTCTCGCTGCGGGGTGCGGGGCCGCACTGTGTTCTACGGCAGAAGTGCTGCGAACGGTGCGGGCAGCAGGGTCGCCTCGACTGAGGCGCTGGGCGTGAGCGATCCGGTCGGCTCGAGGCTCGGATCCACGACGGGCGGGATCACGGGGACTTCGGGCGTCACCGGCGGCGTCACGGGCTTGGGGGTGGGCTTGCGAGCGCTTCTCGGCTTGTCCTTGATGCGCTTGTAGCGCCATGCGGTCGATCCGCGGTGCAACTTCTGCACGTGGCGGAGCGCCGGCTTACCCCACGAGGACTCCTCGTAAGAGACGTAGGTGCGCTTCTTCTTGTTCTTCCAGCCACCGAAGATTTCGACGTGGCCGGGCCGACGGATCATGTCGCCGGGCTTGAGCTTGGAGGTCTTGATGCGCTTTGCCTGCGAGCGGATCGATGAGGACGTGTAGGAGCGCTTGAGCTTCCACGACATCGAGACGAAGCCTGAGCAATCGCGCCGATAGCCGCCGTACTTGCGGCTCTGGCTGTACATGACGCGCTTGCTGACCCATCGGTTCGCACGCTTGAGGACCGTCTTGCGGTCGATTGCATGGGCGGGGGCGACTGAGGCCCCAAACAGAATCGCCATCGCGAGGGGGATGGCGAGGAGGGCGCGTCCCATGTGGGACGGCATCTGGGCAACACGACTGCTTACCTTCACACGGTGCCTTTCTCTGGGCTGCATTACGCGTCAAGGGCCGTACCGCGGCAGAGCGGTCGGTGCCTCGATGCGTGCCGTTCCGCCCGTGGTACGTGTTGCGCGTTCTGGCTGCAGATGGGCGGCGGCCGAGGGAAAGAATAGCGATTCCGGTGCCACTTGGGAAGTTTCCGCAGGTAAGAGACGGGTAAGGTCGAGATGCGATGCTAGCCCCTGAGCACGCGATTCGCCGTCAGAGAGGGGGTGACGTACAATTGAATATTGAGTTGTACGTCAGGAGGTTTCGGATGAAGACGAAGCTCACGCTTCGCATGGACGATGCGTTGATCGATTCGGCCAAGCGATATGCAGAGGACAGGGGCACATCGCTTTCGCGCATGGTCGCGGACTACTTCACGGCGTTGGCCAATCCGCGTCCCTTCGAAGAGGGCGAGCTCGGCCCTCACACACGCGCTTTGCTCGGTGCTCTCAAGGACAGTGGGCTGAACGAGAGCGACTACCGGCGGTATCTGGAGGAGAAGTACCTGTGAGGGTGCTCTTCGACACGAACGTCGTGCTCGATGTGGTGCTGCAGCGGCCGCTGCATTTCCGCGACTCGGCCGCGACGTTCAGCCGCGCAGAGGAGGGGCTGATCACCGGGGTACTCGGCGCCACGTCGGTCACGACCGTCCACTACTTCTGTACGCGTGCGCTCGGCCCCACTCGCGCCATCTCCGTGCTCGAGGACTTGTTCGCGATCTTCGAGGTAGCGCGTGTCGACGGACACACCCTGCGCAAAGCGCTCACCGGTGGGCTTGCCGACTACGAGGACGCTGTCTTGCACGAAGCCGCGCTTGAAGCGGGCGCCGAAGCCATCGTCACGCGCGACGCGGCCGGGTTCGCTGCAGCTCGTATTCCGGTGTTCTCGCCTGAGACGCTTCTGGCGGCTATCGCCACCATCGAGAAAGGCCAGTCATGACCGCCTTCCGCACGTGGTACGACGCGCTCGTCAAGCCGTCATGGACGCCCGCACCCGAGACGATCGGCACCATCTGGACGATCATCTACCCGCTGATCGCGGTAGCGGTGGTCGGGACGGTCGCCAAGGTGCTCAAGGGCGACCTGCCACGCATCGTGCTCGTGCCGCTCGTGGTCAACGTCGTCGCCAACATCGCGTTCACGCCCATCCAGTTCGGGCTGCGAAACCTGCCGCTGGCCTCGGCGGATATCCTCATCATCCTGGCGACAATCGTGTGGTGGATGGTGCTCGTGTGGAAGCCGGGTTCGCAATGGATCGCGGCTCCGCTGGCGCCCTACCTCGTGTGGGTGTCGCTCGCCACGGTGCTCCAGTTGTCGATAACCTTCGCGAATCGGGGCTGAGCCGCTCGGCTTCTCGGGTAGACTCGCCCTTAAGCGCCGTTACAGCGAATCGGAGCCACCGCATGCGTGTTGCGCTCGCACAGATCAACGTCACCGTAGGCGACCTGCAGGGCAACCTGCGCCGCATCGTCGAGGCCGCCCAGTCGGCCAGTTCGGCCGGCGCCGGCATCACGCTCTTTCCCGAGCTGGCGCTGACCGGCTATCCGCCCGAGGACCTCGTCTACAAGGATCACTTCATCGAGGACCAGCTCATCGCCCTTGAGCATGTCGCAGCGGCGTGTGGGACCGCCGCGCTCGTCGGCTTCATCGATCGAGAGGACGACAGGCTCTACAACGCGGTCGCGCTGTGCGGCAACGGACGCGTGCTGCAGACGTACTACAAGCGGCGCCTGCCCAACTACGGCGTCTTCGACGAGCAGCGTTACTTCACGCCGGGCACGCTGCCGGGCGTCTTCGAACTGGGCGGGACGATGCTCGCAAGCACTATCTGCGAGGACATCTGGGTGCCCGAACTCGCAGCCGAGGCGGCGACGGAAGGCGCGAGCGTGCTGTTCAACATCTCGGCGTCGCCGTTTCACGCGGGCAAGGCCGCCGAGCGCGAGGCGATGCTGTGTGCTCGCGCACGAGACAACAACCTGTGGCTCGCGTACTGCAACCTCGTGGGCGGGCAGGACGAGCTCGTCTTCGACGGCCGCAGCGTCATCATCTCGCCGCTCGGTGAGGTCATCGCCCGCGGCGAGGCGTTCGCCGAGGACCTCGTGATCGCCGACCTCGTACCCGGTGCCAAGCTCGGCGCCTCGGGCTACATCGCGCAGGAGCGCGGGCCGGTCGAGGAGATATACGGCGCGATCGTCACGGGTCTGCGCGACTACGTGCACAAGAACGACTTCACCGACGTCGTGCTGGGGCTGTCCGGCGGCATCGACTCGGCGCTTACAGCGACCGTCGCCGTCGACGCGCTGGGTGCCGAGCACGTGCACGGCGTCATGATGCCGAGCCGCTACTCATCGGCGGGAAGCATCGACGACTCGGTTGAGCTGGCCGCAAACCTCGGCATCGAGGTGCGTGAGCTGTCTGTCGAAGGTCCGTTCGAGGCGTTCCTCGAGACGCTGGCGCCCGCGTTCGAGGGTCGCGAGCCCGACATCGCCGAGGAGAACCTGCAGGCCCGCGTGCGCGGCACGCTGCTCATGGGGCTCTCGAACAAGTTCGGCTGGCTGACGCTCGCCACAGGCAACAAGAGCGAGCTCTCGGTGGGCTACTCGACGCTCTACGGCGACATGGTGGGCGGCTTCGCGCCGCTCAAGGACGTCTTCAAGACGCGCGTATACGAGCTTGCGCGCTGGCGCAACGCGGCGACGCCCGATCCGCTCATCCCCGCGGCGATCATCGACAAGGCGCCCAGCGCCGAGCTTCGCCCCGACCAGAAGGACGCCGATTCGCTGCCGCCGTACCCGGTGCTGGATGCGATCCTCACGCACTACGTCGAGAAGGACGACAGCCGAGACTCCATCGTCGCGATGGGTTTCCCCGCCGAGATGGTCGATCGCGTCATCAGCCTCACCGATACCGCCGAGTACAAGCGCCGACAAGGGCCCCTCGGCGTCAAGATCACTCCGAAGGCGTTCGGCAAGGACCGCCGCATGCCGGTCACGAACAGGTTTGGCGGGTAGCGCGCGCATGAACGGCGTCACCGTCACCTTCGTCGACCACGACTGGGACCGCTACCGTGAGATCGCGCACCTGTGCTCGGCGGTGCTCTACGAGCCGTTCGGGCTTGCGTGGGAGCACGACCTCGCCGACGCGCCGTGGCTCACCCCCGAGCCGGGCTCCGTCATCGCCGTAGCGCTGACCCCCAGCGGCGAGCTCGTCGGCACCGCCCGTCTGCTGCCGTCGGCAGGCGACACCGAGCGCCAGGTGCGCCAAGTCGCCGTCGCGGACACCGTGCGCGGTGCGGGCGTGGGCCGTGCGCTCATGGTCGCGCTCGAGGTGCGTGCGCAGGACCAGGGCGCGGTCGAGCTGTGGCTCAACGCTCGGGATAGCGCGTACGGCTTCTACGCGGCGCTCGGCTACGAGCTGCTCGGCGAGGAGTTCGTGAGCGAGCTCACCGGCATCCCGCACCGCCTCG
>JAAXWY010000059.1 GCA_013334745.1 Coriobacteriia bacterium | reverse complement strand
GATCTGCTTGCCGAGAACCTTCGCGCCACGTACTGGAAGGATCAGTGTGGCGCGAAGGTCGCGGTTGTCCGCTTCGCCGACGAGGAGCTCGTGCTGGCCAAGCCGCAGACGTTCATGAACGTCTCGGGTGGCTCGGTCAAGAAGCTCGCCGAGGAGTACGGCACGCCGCTGTCCGAGCTCATCGTGATCCACGACGACCTCGACCTGCCCGCCGGTGCGGTGCGTGTGAAGCGCGGCGGTGGGCACGGCGGTCACAACGGCCTGCGCTCGCTTCACGAGAAGCTTGCCGACGACGGCTACCTGCGCGTCCGCGTCGGTGTCGGGCGTCCTCCGGGTCGCATGGACGCCGCGGACTACGTGCTGCAGTCGCTGAAGGGGGATGCGCTCGAGGACCTCGAGGCGTCGATTCCTGCTGCGGCCCAGGCGTGCGTGAGCATTCTGGAGGACGGCGTCGAGCCGACGATGCGCGAGTACAACGGCGTCTAGCGTCCGTGCGCACGAGTCCGGCGCGCAACGCCCGGCGCCGATGCACTCTAGCGGTAGGTCATCGGATTCTTGGGGGTGCCGTTGACGCGCACCTCGAAGTGCAGGTGCGGTCCGGTCGAGTTGCCCGTGCTGCCCACGGTCCCGATCCGCTGGCCCTTACTCACGCGCTGCCCCACGTGCACCTTGATGCCGCCGGAGGTCTGGTGCGCGTAGCAGGTGACCACTCCGTTGCCATGGTTGACCATCACGAAGTTGCCGTACGATCCGCGCCACCCGGCATAGGTGACGGTTCCGGCACCTGCCGAGACGATCGGGGAGCCCGAGGGCGCTCCGATGTCGATTCCCGGATGCAGTTCTCGGCCGTGGAACGGGCAGATGCGTGGGCCGTAGTTCGAGGTGATGCGATGCGAGCTGGGAACGGGCCACGCCATCGTCCCGGCAAAGCGGCCGGAGCCGCCGCCCGCGAGCTCGGATGCGATGCGGTCCGACTCGGCTTCTTCGGCCTCGGCCAGCGCGCGCAGTCGCTTCGCATTCTTCTTGGTGTCGGCCATCAGCGCCGACTTCTTGTCAAGCACCGCGTCCTGCCGGTCGGTCTTGGCCTGGCGCGCGTCCTGCAGGTCGCGGATCTTGTTCTCGGCAGCGACGGCCTCGCGCTTCTTAGCGGCCGCGGTCTCGAGCGACCGGTCGAGTTCTACCTTGGCGCGCTCGAGTGAGTCGCGGGTCTCAACCAGCCCAGCTGCGATGTCGTTGCTCGACTTGATGGTTCGAGCGATGAACTCGGTGCGCGTGACCAGGTCCCCGAGGTCCTCGGCACTGAGCAGCATGTTCACGAAGAAGAAGTCGCCCTGCTTGTAGCTCGCGGTGACCCGGCCTTCGAAGTAGCCCTGCTCTTCGTCGTAGCGCGCCTGGGTCTGGTCGATCTCCATCTGCTTGAGCTTGATCTTGGCACGAAACGCCGCGACTTCGGCCCGCAGGCGGTTCGAGCGCTTCGTGGCTGCGGAGATCTGCGGATCGAGCGCGTCGGCCTCGGCCTGCAGGTCATCGACGATATCGTCGAGCTTCTTGGTCTCGGCGAGGAGCTCATCGGCGAGCTTCTGCTGCTGGGCAGCCTTCGCGCGCGCGGCGTCCGCTGCGCGCTGGTGAGCGCGTGCGTCTGCGGCGGACAGCGCGAAGGCGGGCTGAGCGCACGCCAAAGCAAGCACGAGTGCAAGTAGGGTGGGGAGATATGCATGGCTGCGGTGCATGCGTTCGGTTCCTCCGGGGACTGCTGCGTCGTATAGTTTGATGGCCGCCGGAAGGCATTGGCTCGTTCGGGGAGATGATACCCCGCGCAGGTGTACGGCGGCAAACGAGCGGGCGAGTGGTGCGGTCGCGCCTGTCGCCGCTGATATACTGTGCGGATTCTGCGTCCGGCATGTTTCGGTCGCATCCGATCTGCAACCTGCCCCGACGGAGGCCGATGTTTCCCATCGTGCACAAGCGCCAGCTCTCCGATGCCGTCTTCGAGATCGGAGTGTCCGCGCCCAAGATCGCCGCGAAGGCTCGCGCGGGCCAGTTCCTCATGGTCCGGATCGACGATCGCGGCGAGCGCATTCCTCTCACGTTCTCCGATTGGTCCGCCGAGGAAGGCTGGATCCGCTTCATCTTCATGCGGGTCGGCAAGACCACGCACCAGCTCTCGCACCTCGAGGTGGGCGACTCGCTGCTCGACGTTGTAGGTCCGCTCGGCGTGCCCACGCACACCGATGGCGTCGATCGCATCGCGATCATCGGCGGCGGTGTGGGAGTTGCCGTCGCCTATCCTGTGGCGCGCGCGATGGCCGATGCTGGCGCGAAGGTGAGCGTCATCATCGGCGCGCGCAACAAGGAGTTGCTGATCCTCGAAGACGAGCTGCGGGCGCTTCCGCTCGAGCGGTTCGTGGTCGTGACCGACGATGGCTCGGCCGGCATCAAGGGACTGGTCACGCATCCCCTCAAGGAGCTGTGCGAGGCGGGTGAGATCGACGAGGCGTTCGCCGTGGGCCCCGCGATCATGATGAAGTTCTGCGCTGCGACCACCCGTGACTTCTCGGTGCCGACCACCGTCTCTCTCAACCCGATCATGGTCGACGGAACCGGCATGTGCGGCGCCTGTCGCGTGAGCGTCGATGGCGAAACCAAGTTCGGATGCGTCGATGGTCCCGACTTCGATGGCCACGCCGTCGACTTCGAAGAGCTCATGAGCCGCCAGCGCGTCTACTCCGACCTCGAGCGCGAGGCCGACGCCGACTACTCGCAGGGGTGCCAATGTCACCTGTAGACGACACGACGCCGGTACCGGGCGCCTCCGAGGCCCCCCAGCCTGCCGATAAGCCCCGCCACAAGCCCTCACGCGGCCCGCGCGTCGCGATGCCCGAGCGCGACCCTAAGCAGCGCGCAAGCGTCTTCGACGAGGTCGGCTACGGCTACACGCCCGAGATGGCGCTCGAAGAGGCGATGCGCTGCCTGCAGTGCAAGAACCCCACCTGCCAGGAGGGGTGCCCGGTCAACATCGACATCAAGGGCTTCATCGGCGCGATCATCGAGGGCGACCACAAGCGTGGCGTCGAGATTCTCAAGGAGCGCAACGCGCTTCCCGCTGTGTGCGGTCGCGTCTGCCCGCAGGAAGAGCAGTGCGAGCAGATGTGCGTGCTCACCAAGAAAGGCGAGTCGGTCGCGATCGGCCGGCTCGAGCGCTTCCTCGGCGATTCGGACCTCGCGTGTGAACTCGACGGCCGATGCGTGCCCGCAGTTGCGCCCTCGAGCGGCTTTCGGTGTGCGGTCGTGGGTTCGGGTCCGGCGGGACTCGCCTGCGCCGGCGAACTCGCTCAGCTCGGACACGCCGTCACCATCTTCGAGTCACTGCACGCGCCCGGCGGCGTGCTCTCCTACGGTATTCCCGAGTTCCGGTTGCCGAAGGTCATCCTCGATGGCGAGATCGAGACGCTCTCAGCGCTCGGCGTCGAACTGGTCACCGACACCGTCGTGGGTCAGCTCGTCACCGTTCCTGAACTCCTCGCCGAGGAGGGCTTCGACGCCGTGTTCATCGGCAGTGGAGCGGGACTGCCGGTGTTCCTTGGGACACCGGGCGAGAACCTCAACGGAGTTTTCTCGGCAAACGAGTTCCTCACGCGGGTGAACTTGCTGCGCGCGTACGAGTTCCCGACCTCCGACACCCCGGTGTGGCGTGGTCGCAAGGTCGCGGTCATCGGTGGCGGCAACGTCGCGATGGATGCGGCGCGTACCGCGCTTCGCCTCGGCGCCGAGGAGGTCTTCCTCGTCTATCGGCGAACGGAAGATGAGATGCCCGCGCGCAAGGAAGAGGTGCACCACGCGCGCGAAGAAGGTGTCGAGTTCAAGATGTTGTGCTCGCCCTCAGAGATCGTGGGTCGCGATGGTTTCGTGACCGGCATCGTGGCGACGCGCATGGAGCTCACCGAGCCTGATGAGAGCGGACGCAGGGCCCCCGTCTGCGTGATGGACAGCGAGTTCACCATCGAGTGCGACACGGTGATCTCGGCGGTCGGCACGCGCGCCAATCCGTTGCTGTCCAAGGCCGCACCCGAGCTCGAACTCACGAAGCGCGGCTACATCGTTACCGATGACGACGGCACCACGAACATGCCGGGCGTGTACGCCGGCGGCGACATCGTGACCGGCGCAGCAACCGTCATCCTGGCGATGGGCGCAGGCAAGAAGGCTGCTGTGGCGATGGACCGCTGGCTGCGCAATTAGTCCGGTCACGCACCCGCATTCCCAACTCAGAGTGCGATTCCGCGCGTTCGTGTCGGGCCTGTGGGGTAGAATCCTGCTGTGGACGAGCGGTATTGAGCGCCGTCTGTCTGGTAGGATTACCCGTACTTGCGGCGCGGCAATGGGAGCGAACGGTGCCTGACGAGCAGATCCACGTGCTGGTTGTCGACGACGACGAGACTGTCGTCGAGATGGTTCGCATGGGCCTCGAGGCCGAGGGGATGCGTGTGTCGGGCGCCTGCGACGGCGCGGAGTGCGTCGAGCTTCTCGGCCGCGAAAGCGTCGATGTCATCCTTCTCGACGTGATGATGCCACGGGTCGATGGCTGGATGACGCTCATGGACATCCGCAACAACCCGGCCACCGCCAACATCCCCGTGATCATGCTTACGGCCAAGACGCAGGATCTCGCGAAGATCCTCGCCTTCAAGCAGGGCGTTCAGCAGTACGTGACCAAGCCGTTCAACGTGCTCGAGCTTGCCGCGCGCGTGGGCAGTCTCATGCGTGGCCGCCGGCGCGTGTCATCGGAGAACTTGGGCGGTGAGACGGACTTCCGCAAGCTCGCGGTCCGCAAAGGCGGTCGCACGGTTCTGCTCACCCTTGACGACATCATCTTCTTGTCGGCGCGCAACAAGTCCACCTACGCTCACACGTATGAGAACCAGTACCTCGTAGACATGACTCTCGGCGAGCTCGAGGAGAAGATGTCACGAGAAGCGTTCGCCCGCGTGCACCGCAGCTACCTGATCAACCTGAACAAGGTCAAGGAGATTCTGCGTGCCGACGGGTCGTATGTCGTCGTCTCGTCCGATCGCGACGAAACGCACATACCTGTGGCTCGGCGTCAGGTCAGGTCGTTTAGAGAGGCGGTAGGTATTTGATGAGGGTGCGGCCACGCGGGTTCCAGCGCACGGTGTCAGTGTTCGTCCTGTTTCTCGCGTTGGCATGCATGCCCTCCATCGCCCACGCCAAGAGGACCATCGGCCTGTCGTCCGGAACGTTCAGCTTCGAAGTCCCCGAGTCCGGGGAGCTCACCGGGTCGGTTGTCGTCAGCTCTGAAGGCGACGAGCCCATCAAGGTCATGGTGTACGCCGCCGACCAGAAGATCGACGCCACGGGCAAGGTGAGCTACACCGTCCCCACGCGTGCCGATGTCAGTTCGCTGAAGAACCCGTCATCGTGGGTGAAGGTGAGCATGCCGGCGAACAGCTTGTCCATCGGCAACATTCCGTACCTCGAGCTCGCCGCGGGCGAGAAGGTGCCCATTGAGTTCTCGCTGTCGGTACCGCGCGATACGGCGCCAGGGGACCACAACATCCTGATCTTCTTCGAGTCGTTCGATCTGCCCGGTGGCGCCAATTCGCAGTCCGTCATCTCCGGCCGACTCGGCGCTCGCATCCAGCTCAAGGTCGCGGGAGAGCGCTTCAAGAAGCTTGAGGTGCGGCCCTTCAACGTGCCGACGTTCGTCATCAACGGCGCTGTGCCCTACGACTTCACCACGATGAACCTGGGCAATACAGACGTCAGGGTCGGGGCGCGTGTGCTCTTCCTTGACCGAAACGGCAACACACTTGCCGAGCAGACGCCGATCAACGGCCGTACCCTGTTCGCCGGCAGCAACACGTTGTCGACCGGAACGGTCATGGCGCAGGGTCTCGCACTTGGCCCGCACACGGTTCGCCTCGACGTCACCGAAGTCGATGACGAGGGCAATGCGATCAACCAGGGCGCGGACACCATCAACCAAGAGAAGTCCGTCTGGCTCATCCCCCTGTGGCTCATCATCGCGGTCGGGGCGTTCGTCGTGCTCGTCTTCGTACGCGCAATCTGGTCGGCCTCTGCCCGCAACACCCAGAGGAAGGCGGAGCGCGCAGCTGATGAGGAGCGAGCAAGGGCCCTTCAGCCCGACGATGAGGAATAGCGGCGCGCATTCCGGCAGCGACGGCTGCTAGCAAGCAAAGAGAAGAACCCCCCGGGCGGTCACCCAGGGGGTTCTTGGTTTCGCTGGTGCGGATGCGTCTAGTTCTGGGTGGCGGTGTAGACCACGGTGGCGGTGTGGACGCCAGGGGCGCAGTCGAACGGCACGGTCAGCGTGTAGTTCGAGGCGTAGTTCTGCGAAGCCGTCTTGGCGGCACCGGCGACATTCGTGAAGTCGGTGGCAACCTGCAGCTCATCAGCGGCGACGGCGGTGATGGCCTCGTCGAGATCGTACGCCTTGTTGGATTTCACGTTGAGCTGCACAGCCTCGCCGGTGATGACGTCGCCGGGATCGACCGCGCCGTAGTCAATCGACTGGCCGGCATCCGGGGTCGTGACGGTAAGCGTCATCTTCGAGGCGACGTTCGCGCTCACGGTGACGGTGCCGGGCGCGCCGCTGCCGTACTGGGCGCTATCGGCGCTGGCAACGGATGCGATGCTGAGGAGCAGGGCGACTGCGAGCGCAGTCAAGACAAAGGCCTTCTTCATTTCGGTCCCTCCAAGATTGCGGTTTACATGACCTTCACCGTGGACTGGACCGATTGGCCCCCAAGTTCCTTCGGCACAGCATTTTTCGGTCTTCTTAATGGCAGGCATGAACAGGTTCCGACAGATGGTCGAAATCGTGAGATAAACGGTCATTGATGCGACGAATTCGTGCCACTGGGGGGTCAAATCTGAACGACTGCCGTCTAGGGGCACTTGATTGCGGTACTGCAGGCTCCGGTGAAGTAGACTTCTCTCCAAACCGCATTGACGCGGCCGGCGCACTACTCTGCGCGGAGCGATTCAGGGACGATTCTTGGTGGTTCGTCCCACAGGTGTTTGTCGAAGGGACGGCGTGGTACCGGGGTATGGGCGGGTGACAAAGAGCGCGGCTTTGGCCGCGCGTCGAGGCGCGCATGCGTTCCTTCTGGCGTGCGTCCTTTACGTCGGCGCTGCGCTCGCCCCATCGTTCGCGCTGGCGTTGGGACCCGATGCCGTGAGGTCTCCGGCGCGCTCCATGGTCACGTCGGTGCCGGTCGGCGACGACACAAGCAACCTTGTCGTGGACCTGCCGTTCTCCATGAACTGGAACGGCACCTTCTTCAGCCAGATCTACATCAACATGAACGGCAACTGCACGTTCGGGCAGACCTTCACCGGATACGACCCCAACCCCACCTTGGTATCGCAGAACCGAAACGTCATGGCGCCGTTCTGGGCGGACGTCGACACCCGCAACTCAGGTTCGGGGAAGGTCTGGTACAGCGACGTCATCGACCCTCCGCTTGTCGACGGCCACGAGGCGTTCATCGTCACCTGGAGCGGCGTTGCGCGCTACAACCAGCAAGCGTCTCCGCTCGATCACTTCCAGCTGGTTCTGATCGACCGGTCCGACACGGGCGCGGGCAACTTCGACTTCGAGTTCAACTACGACCAGATGACCTGGGACAGGGGAACTACCGCATCGACCGGGTACGCACGGGCGGGTTGGGCGATCAACGGCGGGAGTTCGTTCGAGCTGCCGGGTAGCAACGCAAACGGGGCGCTGCTCGATTCGGGCGCGCCTGCCACCGCGCTCATCGAGAACTCACTGAACTCGGATGGGCAGCTCGGCCGCTATGTGTGGCAGGTGCGAAACGGCGGTGCGCCCAATGCCCCACCGACGATCACGGCCGTAGACCGCGTGCTGGAGGGCAACACTCCCGGGGGATACGGCACCTACGACGGTACCGGCGACTACACGGTCACCGACGAGGGTGCGCCGAGTGTGACGGCCTCGCCATCACTGCCGGCCACGCTCCCTCTGGGCACGACCATCATCGAGTGGACCGCGCTTGATGCCGGCGGACTGTCGACGACCGCGACGCAGGCGGTCGTCGTCACCGACACCACTGCGCCGTCCGCACCCTCGCTCTCCAGCGCGACGCACATCGCCGGGGTGTGGACCAACGTCCCAACCGCCACCGTGAGTTCGGTCAACTCGACCGATCTGTGCTCGGGCATGTACGGCGCGCGCTACTCGTGGACCCTCGATGCACCCGGCGCGGCTACGGCCACCCTGGAAACCTCGACGATCACAAGCGTCACACAGAACACCGTCAGCACGACCACGGTTGACAGTCAGGGCTTCGTGAGTGGCACGTGGCCCGCGGACTGGACCCGTTCGAGTACCACCTACGTGCGACTCAGCGCTACTCGGTTTCACAACGCGGCCAACGGCGCTGAGGTATGGGCGAACAACACAACCAGGCGAACGGCCAACTTCTCGAAGACCTTCAATCTGAGCGCGTACGACACCGCGACTCTTTCGTTCTGGGACTACCGAACCGCATTTTCGACGAATGCGGACTACGAGCTCGTGCGGTACTCGACGAACGGCGGCACCAGCTGGACGACCCTGCAGCAGAACCTGGGCACCTCGTCGGCGACCCCGTGGACGGCACACACCTATACGCTGCCGGCCGTCGCCAACGTGCTCGTCCAGTTCGGCGCCAGCGTCAACGCGACGACCGAGTACGTCGACTGGGACGAGATCGTGGTCGAAGGCTTCACCACGAACTCGTCGAGTCACTCCGCACTCTCGTCCGTGGCGACGACCTCGCTTCCCGATGGCAGCTGGTACTACAACTTCCGTACACGGGATGTGTCGGGGAACTGGTCGGCGACGAGCAGCTTCGGCCCCGTGCGGATCGACCGTCATCCGCCCTCGACGGTCGACGACGCGCCGCTCGGATGGGCGACCTCGCCGGTGACGGTCTCGCTCACCGCGACCGACGCGGGCAGCGGCGTCGCCACCACTTTCTACCGCCTCAACGGCGGCGCCGTTGCGACGTACACCGCCCCGTTCGTGGTCTCCATCGAACAGACGAACACCCTGCAGTACTGGTCGGTGGACAACCGAGGTAATGTCGAGACGACGAAGAGCGTGCCGGTGAGGGTGGACACGCGGCCGCCGACGGTGCCAACGAGCTTCTCGGCGAGTGCTGTGACAACGACGAGCGTCGAGATGTCGTGGAATCCATCGACAGACACGACGTCCGGCCTCTCGTACTACCGGATCTTCGCTGATGGGTCGTTGGTGGCGACGTCTACGGAGACGACTTACGAACTGACCGATCTGACCGCCGGGCAGACCTACGTCTTCAACGTTGCCGCAGTCGACGTCGCAGGCAACGTCTCGGCGGCGTCGACCACGGACACCGAGACCATGCCGCAGTCGCAGCTGTGGCTGACCATCGAGCCTACAGCGATCGATCTGGGGGCGATGGATCCGGGCGATACGACGACCGTCACCGACGCGACAACGATCACGGTCGGGGGCGTCGGCGATCTCGGCTACACGCTGTCGCTGTACGGCGAGGACTTCACCTCCACCGCGACAGCCACTCCTGTGCCCACGATGACGGTGAGCGCGTTGTCGTACCAGATGTCGGGATGGGGAAGTCAGCCCTGGACGCCGAATTCGACGACGACGCAGACGCTCGCGATCGACACGGGCGCCGAGTACGTGTGGCTGCATCCGTACCACTTCGATTTCCGACTCGACATCCCGTGGGACGCGTCGCCGGGCGCCTATGCGTCGCGGTTGACCTACACGGTCGTCGCCAACTAGCGGCTAGTTGCGCAGGCTTTGCAGCGGGGCAGGGAAGCGGCCGCCGCGACGGGCGAACACGGTCCCGGCCCACTGATTGACCGCCATGACCGGCGCCTCGCCGAGCAACCCGCCGAACTTCACGCGGTCGCCCACGCTCTTGCCCACGGCGGGGATGAGCCGCACCGCGGTGGTCTTGTTGTTGATGACGCCGATCGCGCACTCATCGGCGATGACGCCGGCGATGGTCTCGGCTGTGGTGTCGCCGGGGATTGCGATCATGTCGAGCCCCACCGAGCACACAGCGGTCATCGCCTCGAGCTTCTCGATGGTGAGCGCGCCTGATTCGGCGGCGCGAATCATGCCCTGGTCCTCGGAGACGGGGATGAACGCGCCGGACAGCCCGCCGATACTCGACGTGCCCATCGCGCCGCCCTTCTTCACCGCGTCGTTGAGCAGTGCGAGCGCCGCGGTGGTGCCGGGTCCGCCGCAGCGGCCCACGCCCATCGCCTCGATGATCTCGGCCACGGAGTCGCCCTCGGCGGGCGTAGGGGCCAGCGAGAGATCGACGATGCCCATGGCCACACCAAGGCGCTTGGCGGCCTCACGGGCGACGAGCTCGCCTGCACGGGTGATCTTGAACGACGTCGCCTTGATCGCCTCGGCGATAGCGGTCATGTCGGCGTCCTTGGGCAGCGCATCGACGATCGCGCGCACAACGCCCGGTCCGGAGATGCCGACATTGATGACGGCCGACGGCTCGCCGTAGCCGTGAACCGCGCCTGCCATGAACGGGTTGTCCTCGACCATGTTCGCGAACACGACGAGCTTCGCACAGCCGATGCTGTCGCGGTCGGCGGTCAGCGCCGCACACGCCTTGACCGTCTCGGCCATCGTCATGACGGCATCCATGTTGATGCCGGCGCGCGTGGTGGCGACATTCACGCTCGCGCAGACGCGCTCGGTGATGGACAGCGCCTCGGGGATGCTCGCGATGAGCCGAGTCGATCCGGTGCCCATACCCTTGTGCGCCATCGCCGAGAACCCGCCGAGGAAGTCGATGCCGACCTCGTGCGCAGCGCGGTCGAGCGCGAGCGCGATGGGGGTGATGTCGTCGGTCGACGAGACCGCCGCGAGCTGTGCGACCGGCGTGACCGAGATGCGCTTGTTGCAGATGGGGATGCCGAACTCGCGCTCGATCTGCTCGGCGACGGGGACCAGCCGCTCGGCGGAGCTCGTGACGTGGTCGTAGACGCGGCGCGCCATGACCTCCATGTCGGAGTCGGCGCAGCTCGCGAGGGATAGCCCGAGCGTGACGGTGCGGATGTCGAGATTCTGCTGGGTGACCATCGTCAGTGTTTCGACGATCTCCTCGGGGGTGATGTGCACGGGGACTCCTTGGGAGTGGGGACGCGAACGGCGGCGGCTGGCGAGCAGAGTGTGGCGCTAGATGCGGTGCATGAAGCGGAAGACGTCCTCACGCTGCAGCGTGATCTGCATGCCGAGCTCGGTGCCGACCTCCTCGAGGCGGCGCTGGACCTCATCGAAGGCGGTGGCATCCTCGTCGACGGTCACGAGCATCGTCATCGAGAACGTGGAGCCGATGATCGTCTGCCGGATGTCTTCGATGTTGGTGGAGCACTCGGCGAGTACTCGAGAGACGTTCGCCACGATGCCGACGCGGTCTTCGCCGAGCACCGACAGGATCGCGAGCGTGCGCATGGGGAGGTCCTTCCGTAAGGGATTTCGTGTGGGTGGAGTATAGCGTCGAGCGTATACTCCCTTATACCGCAGGCGGGGTTGCGGCCGCGTTTCGGTGCGTCCGGCGGTGCGACCCGACAGGTGAGAGGCGAGTTGTGGCGGTTCCGATCACACCCGTGAAGATGGGCGACGTGGTGAAGCTGAAGAAGCCGCACCCGTGTGGCGCCAACGAGTGGGAGATTGTTCGCGTAGGTGCCGACATCGGTCTGAAGTGCCGCGGGTGCGAGCGTCGCGTGATGCTCGTTCGTTCCGAGTTCGATCGCCGCTTCCGCGGGTTCATCGGCTCCACCAAGGTAGGCTTCAGCCTCCAGTCCCTGATGATCCGCATCTTCGCGTCCTCCGAGCAGCGCTTGCGCCTGGCCGGGCATGTGCTGCCGCCGGTGGAGATGGCGGCGGGCTATCGCCTCCGCGCCACACACCCGGATGATCTGAGAGACTGCCAGCGCATCGCCGATCTCCTCAACGCGGCGTT
>JAAXWY010000058.1 GCA_013334745.1 Coriobacteriia bacterium | reverse complement strand
CCGCGGGCCTTGAGGCCGGAGCCGCGCTGCTGGTCGTGACCGGCGGCGCCGAGCCGGCCGAGGGCGTCATCGAACTCGCGCGCTCACGGGGCGCGGCGGTGCTCGTCACGCCGCACGACGCCTACTCGGCGGCGCGCCTGCTGTCGCTCGCGCACGCGGTGGGCGACCTGATGGATACCGACGTGCTCACCGTCGGCCCCGAGACGCTCCTGGCCGAGGCTGCCGAAGACCTCATCGCGAGCCCTCATCGGGAGGCGATGGTCTGCGACGAAGCGCACCGCGTCGTCGGGATGCTCACCCGTACCGACGTCGCCCGTGGTGCCCGCCGCCGCGTGGTGCTCGTGGACCACAACGAGTCATCGCAGTCGGCGTCCGGTATCGAGGACGCATCGGTCGTCGAGATCGTCGACCACCACCGCGTGGGCGACATCCAGACCTCCGGCCCCATCCTGTTCCTGAATCTGCCGGTCGGCTCGACGGCCACGATCGTCGCGACCCGCTACGAGCAGCTGGGAGTCGAGGTCCCGGTGGCGATTGCCGGCGTGCTGCTCGCAGCGGCGCTCACCGACACCGTGCTCCTCAAGTCGCCCACCACCACCGACGTCGATCGCGGAGTCGTCGAGCGCCTGTCACAGATCGTGGGCGTCGACCCCATGGAGTTCGGGATGGAGGTCTTCCGCTCTCGGTCTGCCGGCGAGGAGTTCTCGGCGAAGGGCGTGGTCGGCACCGACGCCAAGGAGTTCCGGATCGGCGACGCGGTCGTGCTCATCGCGCAGTACGAGACGGTCGATATCACGCCGGTCATGGCGCACGTCGACGCCGTTCGCGCCGAGATGGACGCCCGCAAAGCAGCGCGCGGCTACGACGCGGTCGTGCTGATGGTCACCGACATCGTCCGAGAAGGCAGCGAGATCCTCGCGACCGGCAACACCCGTCTCGTGGAGCGCGCACTGGGCGTGTCGCTGGCTGACGGTTCGGCGTGGATGCCGGGGGTGCTGTCGCGCAAGAAGCAGGTCGCCGCACGGCTCGTGGATGCGGGGGCCTAGCGTGAGCGCCGTTGACACTGCCACGAAGTCGAAGTTCTCGATCGCTGCGCCGGCGCTGGCGGGGCTTGCGGTGGCAGGTCTGTGTATCGCCGGCTACATCGAGCTCGCCGAGGACCTCGCGCTCTCGCCCGGCATCGCCGCCTTCGATTCACAGCTCAACGCGGTCGTGCAGGGCTGGCGCACGCCGCCGCTCACCGCGTTCTTCTCGGCGATGACGTGGAGCGGGAGCACGCTGGCGATCACGCTCGCCGTGCTGGTCGCGGTCGCGGTGCTGTCGTGGCGCTGCGAGCATCGCGAGGCGCTCGTGATCGCACTCGTGGTCGCGTCGGGCACGGCACTCGGAACGCTCGCCAAGCGGGTCACCGAGCGGCCGAGACCCCCGGCGGCGTCCGCGTTGGTGGAGCTGCCGACCTCGTACGCGTTCCCGTCCGGCCACACGCTCGCGGCACTGCTGCTGTGGACCGTCGTGGCGTTCGCGGTGCTACGGGTCGCTCGGCCGGGGTGGCCACGCGTGCTGGCCGTCGTGGGCGGCGTGGTGATCACCGTGCTCGTGGGCACCTCGCGGGTCTATCTTGGCGTGCACTGGCCCACCGATGTGCTGGCGTCATGGCTGCTCGGCGTGGCGTGGCTATCGCTGACGCTCGGCGGCTTTCTCTCGTGGGAGCGCGCTCAGGCCGAGTAGCTGCGCGCCGCGATATACTGACGGCTGCGAGACGCCACCACCGACTGGAGTTCTGGGTGTCCTTGGTTCGTTGGCTCCGTGAGAATCCCCGCATGACCGCGATCGGTTTCGTCATCGCGCTTCTGCTGCCCTCCCTGTTCATAGAACGCACGGGCATCTATCTCGAGTACATGCGGCCGGGAACCGATGCTGTGGCTCACGTGCAGGTCCGGCTGCTCTACCTGCTTCCGATCATCACCGCGGTGCTGAGCTTGCTCATGTCACCCTCGACGTTCTCGCGCGCCTTCCGCGTGCCGTGGGCGTTCGTCGGCGTCGTGTGCATAGTCGCGGATCTTGCCGTCTACACGTATGCGGGCGTACTTGAGGGCTCGGTTGCGGCCATGCTCTCGTTCGCCCTTCCGGTCGCGGCGAGCCTTGGCGCGCTGCTCACCGGTATGGCGCTGTTTCGGCTCATGCCGGCCGCTATCGACTGGCTGATCGTGACGGCGACGACGCTCTCGGCGAGTGTCGGGGCGTTCCAGATGGCCGAGGCGACAGGGCTGCATTCGTTCGTGGGTCGGTGGATCGTCGCGCTGGATACGGCGGCTTCCGCTCGGGCGCACGCCCCGATCGCCTGGATGCGTGCCGAGGGTTTCTCGCTCAATCCCAACGTCTACACGCCGTTTGCGATCGTCGGGGTGATCTGGGCGCTGTTCGGCGGACGCAAAGGGCCCTTGCGGTGGGTGACGCTGGCGTCTTCCGTTGTCATCGGGGTGCTCGGGCAGTCGCGGACGACCGCGCTTGTCATCGTGGTCCTGCTCGGAGTGGTCGGGCTGCGTACCCTCTTCAGCTCGACAACGAAGCACAACACCATCCGCAGAGTGGCGCTCGTCGTGCTCGCGATGCTGGTGATGGTAGGGGTGCTCGCGGGCCGGTCCGTCTATGGTCCGCCCGATCGGACGCTCACAGGTCTCTCCTCAGTCGTTCCGCGCGCGCTCACGGAGACCGGAGAGCTCGCGTTCAAGCCGCTCACCGATGACGGGGTAGCATCGCGCATCGAGGCGTGGAGCATGGCCCTCGACACGATCTCCAAGCACCCGCGGGGCGTCTTCGGTCGCGCCGCCGCGAGCATGAAGCCGTATCCGCACGCGCACAACGAGTTTCTGCAGCGGCTGCTTTACGCCGGACCGCTCTGGCTCGTCGTACACATCGCATTTCTCCTGTGGCTCGCGATATGGCTCTGGCCCAAGGGTATGCCGTGGATCGGGCTTGCGACCGCAAGCGCCCTGTTCGTCAACGGCCTCACCGAGCCGCTCGCGTGGATGTATCCGTTCGACGTGCTGCTCTACGTCATCATCGGTAGTGCGATGTGGGGGATGACGCGGGATCGGTCGCGGGTGCCGGTCGCCGAGGGCGATCCATCAGTGAGCGCGCGGAAGCGACAGCGTGAAGGCAGATCCCGCACCCGGCGTTGATGCGACGTCGATCGAGCCGCCGCCGCGTTCACTCACGTGCTTGACGAGGGCAAGCCCCAGACCGGTGCCCCCGCCCTCGCGGGTGCGCGCGCCGTCAACGCGGTAGAAGCGCTCGAACAGTCGTGGCAGATGCCGCGCTTCGATTCCCGGCCCGGTGTCCTCGACCCGAATCGTGACGCGTGCGTTATCGGCTGTGACGCGAACGCTGACCACACCCGAGTCGGTATAGGCGAGTGCATTGTCGATGAGGTTATCGAGCGCGATCGCCAGATCGGTGGCCTCGAGCGCCACGAACACATCCTGACCACGCACGCTCGACAGGTCCGAGCGAAGATCGAGCGACGCGCGCGCAGCGGCGGACGCGTGTGCCGTCAGCGCATTGTCGACCGCCACGCGCACGTTGGTGACCGCTTGTGGGTCGGGCACAGTGTCAAGTCGTGAGAGGTCCAACAGGTCGGCCACGAGCCGCTTGAGGCGCTGCGCCTCGGCGTCGATCTGCCGGGTGAACTGAAGCGCCACTTCGATGTCGCTATCCCCGGCCGCAGTGGCGGCCGACTCGGCGAGGAGCTGGATACCGGCGACGGGTGTCTTGAGTTCGTGGCTTGCATTGGCGACGAAGTCGCGGCGTACCGCATCGAGCTGAGCACGTTGGGTGACATCCGAAACCACGGCGATCGACCCGCCGCTGTGGAGTCGGACGACGAGCAGCCGATACGTGCTGCCGAGCGGATCCGGCCCTATCTCGACGGCCTCAGGGCCGCGGCCCGAAATCGCGTCGCTCAGTGCAGCAGCGAGAGTCTCGGGCAGACCCACGTCCGCGATCGACTGGTTGCGCCAGCCACCGCCCGGCTGTCGGAACAACGTGCCCGCAGCGCTGTTCACGTACTCCAGGGTCTCGCCGTCAAGGAGGAACACCGCATCCGTCAGGCCGTCGAGTGTCATGCGCAGCGTGCGTTGCTCGGCTTCGAGCGCATCGATCCGGGCGCGAATCTCGGCGCGCAACTGCGTGAGCGCATCGGCGAGAGCACTGAGGTCGCCGGGTACTTCCGGGATCGGGGTGGCCAGATCGCCTGCGGCCATGCGCCGGGCGGCCTCGGATAGGTCGGCGACGGGTCGAGACGCGGCCGCGCTCGCCCATGCGGCGATCGCGATTGCGAGGACGAGCGCGACGGCCAGAAGCGCCAAACCGATCCCGCGAGAGCGCTTGCTCGCGGCGTCGATCTCGGCAAACGGCTGCGATACGCGCAACGCAACGCTCGCACCGGTAAGCCGCGCCGGCACGGCCACATAGAGCTCGCGCACGCCCTGCGTCTTGGAGATGCGGCTGTCGGTGCCCAGACTGCCCGATAGCGCGGTCTTCACTTCGGGCCGGTTCGAGTGATTCTCCATCGTGGCCGGATCACTCACCGAGTCCGCCAGGACGGTGCCATCTGCCGCGACGATGGTGACCCGCAGATCGGAGTTCTCGGTCAGCCGCTTCACCAGAGTTGCCGCCGTCAGCGTGCTCTCCTCGGCGACGAGCGAGCCGGCGGTGGCAACGGAGGTAAGGGCGCGGGTCTGCTGGCGCAGGGCAGCTTCAGTGAGGGGGGTATACAGCGACCAGCCCCATGCGAGTGCGAACACCGCTGCCACGAGCAGGTAGCCGATGATGAGCCGTGCCCGGAAGGTGCTGGTGAGTGATCGCAGGCGGGTCACGAGGGCGCGTCGCTTCGGGGAGAGCCGTCCTTAGCGACAGGCTCGAAACGGTAGCCCATGCCATGGACGGTGTGCACATAGGTGAACGCCGAGGGGTCCTCGATCGCCTGTCGCAGGCGCCGCACGTGGACGTCGATCGTTCTGGACGATGCGAGGTGTTCGTAGCCCCAGACCTCTTCGGCCAGAACCTGCCGAGTCGCCAACGAGCCCTCGCGTTGTGCGAGCGCGACCAGGAGTTGGAACTCCTTCAGCCGCAGCTTGGCGGGCACCCCTGAGACGGATGCACGGAAACTCTTTGGGTCGATCACGAGGTCGCCGACCTCGATGATGCGATTGTCGGCCAGTGTCTCTTTCGCGCGTACGCGGCGCAGGTTCGCACGCACGCGGGCGAGCAGTTCCTCCATCGAGAACGGCTTTGTGAGGTAGTCATCCGCCCCTGCGTCGAGGCCGCGCACCTTGTCGCGCTCCGTGTCCAGGGCGGTGACCATGATGATTGCGGTCTCTTTGTCGGTCTCGCGCACCTTCTCGGCGATCTGATACCCATCCATGCCGGGAAGCATGAGGTCGAGCAGGATCAGGTCGGGTCGGAACTGCTCGGCAGCTGGCAGGGCATCGGTTCCGGTCGCAACCGAGCGCACGAGGAAGCCCGCTCGCTTGAGCGTGTACTCAACGGTCTGTCTAATGATCGGGTCGTCCTCGACGAGAAGAATCGACGCCACGGTCACTCCTTGAGTCGGGCCGGATGGGCCACTGCCAACGCGCTCACTATGGCACGCGCGAGCACAAGCACCCAATGCATTTCACATTTGTTTTACAAGCACGATACAGAGTTTACAGCGGTGCAACCACTGGCGCCTGTCGGCTCCGTAGAGTCATCAGCGGCGGGCACACGGTCCGCTCGACCACGAACTCGAAGGGGAGTTGAAGTGAAAGCTCGTATTGGCATTGGCACGATGCTCGTCACGCTCCTGGCCGTCAGCGTTTTCGCCCTGACCGGTTGCGGCAGCAGCACGACCGGCACTACCGGTGGCGAGACGTCGGCCACCACCGAGGCTCCTGCCCAGGAGGGCGGCGCTCTGAACGTCGCCGGCTCGGACACGATGGTGAATCTGTCGCAGGCATGGGCCGAGGCGTACGCCGAGGTCAACCCGAATGCCATGGTCACCGTGAAGGGTGGCGGCTCAGGCAACGGTATCGCGGCACTCATCAACAAGACGGTCGAGATCGCGAACTCCTCGCGTGAGATCAAGGAAGAGGAAGTCACGCAGGCCGAGGCCGCTGGCGTAACTCCGGTCAGCACCGAGGTCGCTCGCGACGGACTTGCCGTCATCGTCAACACCGCCAACAAGGTCGCCGACATCTCCAAGGACGATCTGGGCAAGGTCTACCGCGGTGAGATCACGAACTGGAAGGAGCTCGGCGGCGCCGACGCCCCGATCGTGCTTCTGGGTCGCGACTCGTCGTCAGGCACCTACGGCTTCGTCCAGGACGAGGTCGTTGGCAAGGACAAGCTCTACGCCAAGAGCATGCGCAACATGCAGTCGACTCAGGCCATCGTCGACGAGACCGCCAAGAACCCGAACGCGATCGGCTACGTCGGTCTTGGCTACGAGAGCGCCTCGGTCAAGCCGCTGACGGTAGACGGCGTGGCTTCGACGGTTGAGACTGTGCTCGACGCTAGCTACCCGCTCTCCCGTCCGCTGATCATGATCAGCAATGGCGAGCCGACCGGGCTGGCTGCGGCCTACCTGCAGTGGATCCTCGGTCCTGACGGTCAGAAGATCGTCGCCGACCAGGGCTTCGTCCCGCTGACTCAGTAACAAAAGGGAACCGATGACAAAGCCGTCAACCAAGACGGCGCGCACCGGCCGCCCGGGGGGATTCTCCCGGGCGGCTGATGCCGTCGTAAGGCGAGCCATCGCACTGTGCGGATGGCTCGCTATCGCCATACTCGGAGCCATCTTCGTGTTCCTCTTGCTCAACTCGTTCAAGGCGCTTCGCGAGCTGGGTTTGTGGCCGATGGTCGCCGGTACTGACTGGTACCCCACAGTCGATCCCGCCAGATTCGGATTCCTCCCCTCCGAAGTCGGGTCACTCTGGGTCACCGGCGTGGCGCTCCTGCTCGCGGTCCCCATCGGCATCGGAGCGTCGATCTATCTCTCGGAGTTCGCAAAGGGCCGTGTGAAGAATGTCGCCAAGTCCATCGTCGAGTTCATGGCCGCAGTCCCCTCGGTCGTGCTCGGGCTTCTCGGAGTGGCGTATCTGTCGCCGGTCATTCAGCGGACGTTCGGGCTGGATTCCGGTCTGACGGCGTTGACCGCGGGAGTGGTGGTGGGCGTGATGACATTGCCGACGATCATCTCGATCTCAGAAGACGCGCTCTACAGCGTGCCCTCCTCGATGCGCCAGGGTTCGCTTGCTTTGGGCAACACGGCCTGGCAGACCACGTACAAGGTCGTCCTGCCCGCGGCGTCGAGCGGTATCTTCGCGGCGGTCATGCTCGGGCTGGGCCGCGCGATCGGTGAGACGATGGTCGTGCTCATGCTTGCGGGCAACTCCGGTCTCGTTCCGCGTCTGCCGCTCGAGGCGGCGCGCACGATGACAGGCACGATCGCCCAAGAGATGGGCGAGGTCGTGCGCGGTGGTACTCACTACTCAGTACTCTTCGCGATGGGCCTTGTTCTCTTCGCCATCACCTTCGCAGTCAATCTCGCCGCCGATCTGGTGCTCGAGCGTCAGCGGAAGCGGTGGCGCCGATGAGCCGCAATGAGCGCACCGCACGGCGCGCACGACGCGCCCGTACGGTCGAACTGGTCGCCAAGTTCATCACCGGCGCGTGCCTGCTCTTCGCAGCGGGAGCGACCGTCGCAATCATCGGCATCATCATCTACCGAGGAGCGCCCTCGATCTCGTGGGAGTTCCTCTCCACGATGCCCAAGAAGCAGATGACCGCAGGTGGCATATGGCCTGCGATATGGGGCACGCTCATGCTGACGCTGTGGACCGCCGCCTTCGCGTTGCCCATCGGCATCGGTGCAGGGCTCTACCTGGCCGAGTACGCGCGGCCGGGTGTGGGAACACGCGTCGTGCGGCTCTCCATCGCTAACATGGCCGGCGTGCCGTCGATCGTCTACGGGCTGTTCGGCTTCTCGCTCTTCGTCATCGCGCTTAAGTTCGGGACGTCGCTCATCGCGGGTGCGCTTACACTCGCATGCCTCACGCTTCCGGTCGTCATCGGCGCGACCGAGGAGGCGCTGCGCCAAGTACCCACCGACCTGCGCCAGGCGTCGCTTGCGCTTGGCGCAACGAAACTTCGTACGACCGTGCGTGTCGTACTGCCTGCGGCGGCACCGGGTATCGTCACGGGCTCCATCCTCGGTCTGTCGCGTGCTGCCGGCGAGACCGCACCCATCATGCTTACGGCGGTCGCGTTCTTCGCGCCCATGCCCAAGTCGCCGTTCTCGCAGGTCATGGCTCTTCCGTATCATCTCTACATCATGGCGACGCAGGCGGTTAAGCCGGCGCCGGGCATCGTGTGGGGCACAGCATTCGTTCTCGTCGCGGGTGTGACGGCAGTCGGCGTTCTCGCCGCCGCATGGCGCACCCGGCAAAGGAGCAGGATCCGATGGTAGACGTCACCACCGCCACAACCGACACAACCGGCACGTTCGAGCTTCGGGACGTATCGGTCGCCTACGGCCGGGAAACCGCGCTGGCAGGCGTCGGTCTCCATATCCCGTCACAGGCGGTGACCGCGCTCATCGGACCGTCCGGTTGCGGCAAGTCGACGCTGCTGCGGTGCCTGAACCGCATGAACGACGAGCTCGGCAACGTGACCGTGGGTGGCAAGGTGCTGCTCGACGGTGCCGACATCTACGCACGTGAGATGGACCCGGTCGAACTGCGCATGCGCGTCGGGATGGTCTTTCAGCGCCCCAACCCGTTCCCGATGACCATCTACGAGAACGTCGCGTACGGTCCCCGCACGCAAGGTATCCGCAAGCGCGCGGAGCTCGACGCCCTCGTCGAGGAGTCGCTCCGTCGCTCGGCGTTGTGGGGCGAGGTCAAGAACTCCCTCAAGAAGCACGCGTTCGAACTCTCCGGCGGTCAGCAGCAGCGTCTTTGTATCGCCCGTGCGCTGGCGACGCGGCCCGAGGTGATGCTCATGGACGAGCCGGCATCTGCCCTCGACCCCATCTCGACGCAGCAGATCGAGGACACGATCGCCGAGCTCAAGTCGAGCGTGACGATCGTCATCGTGACCCACAACATGCAGCAGGCAGCGCGTATCTCCGATCAGACCGCGTTCATGCTGCGCGAGTCGATGGAGACCCCTGCGCAGCTCATCGAGGTGGGCGAGACGACGCAGATGTTCACCACACCCGCCGACACGCGCACCGAGTCCTACATCACAGGCCGGTTCGGCTAGGTCGCGCTCGTTCGAGAACAGCATACGAGTCCCGACACGTAAGAACGCCCCGTCCGGAATCCCAGACGGGGCGTTCTGTGTGTTCGGTGGAAGCCGCTGGGGGGAGCGACGTTCCCGAACGGGCAGGTAGCGCCTGAGGGGGGAGGAGGCGCTACCTGTCATATTCCGAGGGGCGGTCCCCACCTGAGGGGGGGTAGGCGGGTCGCCCAGCTCTTTGACTCCCATTGAGCAACGGTCGTGCCAGTTCTGCGCCCGACACACCAAATTCACATACATGAGAAAGCGCTCACGAACGCCCCCGCTGCGCCTATACTTGCCGAGGCGAAAGGAGGGCGAGTGCGCGTACTGATGGTGGTCCGTCCTGCATCGGGCGGCATGAAGGAGCACGTGCTCGCGCTCGTGCGTGGACTCGTCGCTCGTGGGCACGAGGTCGAGCTCGCTGCGCCGGCGTCTTCCGGCATCACCGACGCGGCCCGCGCCGCCGGTATCACGGTGCGCGACGTTCCGATCGCAGGTCCTTTGCACCCCATCCAAGACCCGCGTGCCGTCCGCGCGCTCTCGAGGCTTGTGTCCTCGGGCGGCTTCGACGTGGTGCACGCACACGGCTTCAAGGCCGGGTTCATCGGCAGGCTGGCCGTGCGAGCAAGCGGTACGAAGGTGCCGTTCATCGTCACGGCGCACAACCACGTCCTCACGCGTACTGACACCCCCGCAGCCACTCGCTGGCGCTACCGCACCGTTGAGCGCTCGCTCGAGCGCTACGTGAGCCGCTACATCGCCGTCTCCGAGTCGATCGGCCACGAACTCACCGACGCCTACGACCTGCCCGCCGAGAAGGTCGTCGTCGTGCGCAACGGCGTCGACGTCACACCGTTCCTCGAGCCGCAGGACCCGGACGCCGCACGCGTGGCGCTCGGGGTGCCCGTCGACTCGCTCGTCGTGGGGCTTGCTGCGCGCTTCTCGGCGCAGAAGGGGCTGCGCGACCTCGTGGCCGCCACCCCCGAGCTCGTCCGTCGGCTGCCGGGCGTGCGCATCGTCATCGGCGGTTCGGGTCCGCTCGAAAGCGAGCTGCGCGGCCAGGCCGTGGCGCTCGGTGTCGCCGACTCCATCGTGTGGCCCGGCCACGTGCTCGACATGCCGCGCTTTCTCGCTGCACTCGACGTCTTCGTCTCGCCGGCGACCACCGAGGCGTTCGGCATCGCACTCATCGAAGCGGCTGCGGCCGGCGTTCCCACGATCGCGACTCGTGTGGGTGGCGTGCCCGAGGTCATCCTCGACGGTGAGACCGGTCTGCTGGTGGCGCCGCACGACCCTACCGCGCTCGCGCAGGCCATCGTGGGGCTGCTCGACGACCGCGGCACTGCGATCAAGCTCGCCGAACACGCGCGGCGCCGCGCCATCGTGGAGTTCTCTCCGGAGTTGATGGTCGACGGCACCGTCGAGGTCTACGCGGCAGCGATCGCCGAGCGCGCGTAGGTCGCTCCGCCTTCACCCCGCGCCGGGCGGCTTCTACTCGACCGTTCCGTACCGCCGAGACAGCCCATGCCCCACGATCGCCGAATTCAGCTGGTCCGAGAGGCGCTGACGTGTGTAGGCGACGGGCGGCAGGTTGTTGACGATCTCCTGGATGACCTCGGGTAGGTCGTAGGTTTGCGCGCGCAACAACACGTCCAGCCGAGAAACCCGCTTGGTGTCGCGGAACAGGCTGTCCATGAAGCGGGCGAGAAGCTCGCGGTCGTCGTCGGGCACGCGGGAGCCTAGCCCAGCCAAGCGGAGACGGCGTGCTCGATGCCCTCGCACCCACCGTCGACGACCTCGCCGAAGCGAACGGGCGCGTCGTCGAGTGTCGCAAGCGCTTCGGGCACGCACGCACCCTCGGTCGCGATGTCCTGCACCCGCGCGAGCAGCTCTACGCCGGTGAGTCCGGCGTACTCCTCGGGCAGGCGATCGGCGTACGACAGTCCGCGAAGCGCTTTGAGCACGTCGCCGCCGAACTTCGCCCAGTGCGCAGTCGAGACGACCAGCACCGGCGCCTCATCCTGCACGCGCTCGGCGACCTCCCACGCGACCGCGGTGTGCGGGTCCATGAGGTAGCCGGCCTCATCCCAGATGCGCTTGACGGTTGCGAGCGACTCGTCGTTGCTCACGAAGTCGCCCACGAGCAGTTCGCGCACTGCTCGGAAGGTGGCCGGATCGACCTGGAAGCGCTGGTTCTCGGCGAGCTCGGCCATCCAGCCGCGCACCGCCTCCTCGCCCGCGAGGTGGTAGAGCAGTCGCTCGAGATTGCTGGAGATGAGGATGTCCATCGAAGGGCTCGGGGTGACGACGAAGTCACGAGCGCTGATGTCGTAGACACCGGTGGCGATGAAGTCGGCAAGCACGTTGTTCTCGTTGCTCGCGCAGATGAGTCGGCCGATGGGCACGCCCATGAGCTTGGCGTAGTACGCGCCGAGGATGTTGCCGAAGTTGCCGGTGGGCACGCACACGTCCATGACCTCGCCCGGCTTCACGCCACCGCCGGCGACCATATCGGCGTACGCACTGACGTAGTACACGATCTGCGGCATCAGGCGGCCCCAGTTGATCGAGTTCGCGCTCGACAGCCGCAGTCCGTGCCGCTCGTGCAGCTGCGTGCCGAACGCCTCGTCGGCGAAGGCCGCCTTGACCGCGCTTTGGCAGTCATCGAAGTTGCCGCGTACGCCGAACACGCCCACGTTCTCGCCGCGCTGCGTGATCATCTGCTTGCGCTGGATGTCGCTGACGCCCTGCGCGGGGTAGAACACCACTATCTTGGTGTGCGGGCGGTCCGCGAAGCCGTCGAGTGCGGCCTTGCCGGTGTCACCGCTCGTGGCAACAAGGATGAGGAAGTCGTCCTCGAGCTCGCCGCGCCCGTGCTTGACCTCGACGGACTCGCCGAAGAACAGTGGCATGCACTGCAGCGCCATGTCCTTGAACGCGCTCGTGGGACCGTGCCACAGTTCGAGGACGTGCATACCGGCGACGACCTCGACGACCGGAGCGATGCGCTCGTCGTCCCACTGCTCGCCGTATGCTGCCTGCATCAGCGCGTCGACGCGGTCCTCCGGAAGATCGACCCGGAAGCGCGAGAAGATGCTCGCTGCGCGCTGCCAGTACGGCAGCTTCGCGAAGTCGACGATCTCGGCAAGCGTGAGGTGGGGGAGTTCCTCGGGCACGTAGAGTCCGCCGCCCGGCGCGATGCCGCGGATCACGACGTCGGTGTAGGCGGGTCGGCCACTGTCGAGGCCCCGAGTGTCTCGGTAGGTGGTGGTCTCAGTCACGATCGCTGCCTTCGTGGCGGTTTCAAGGTGGGACAGATTCTACCCGACCCGACGCGCCTCAGGCGCTACCACTTCTGGGCGGTCAGCTCCACGCGCGTATTGTTCGCGCCTTCAGGCAGCGCGCCCTCCACGATGTAGTCGGCGTCCTCCCACGTCGCGATCGCCCGCTCGACCGCGCGATCACCGGTGTTGGCGAGTATGGCCAGCGTCCCTTCGTCTCCAAACCCGCGAAACGCGACACCCCCCGGCTTCACCCCTGAGGCCAGAAACGCATCGACGATGGCGTTCTGTGCGCCGCCGCTCAGGTACTCTGTCGAGCGCTTCGCATCCGCCGAGAACAACGCATCGCTGGTGACGACTCGTCCGATCGCGGCCAGATAGCCCTCAGGAGCGTCGGCGAGGGTCTGCTCGGGTGCAAGCTCCGCGAGGCTGACGAGCAGCCGGAAGCGCGGCGTGCGCTTGGCTGTCAGCACGTACGTGACGCCGGCGAACCCTGACTTCCACTGGTCGGCGACTTCGACGCGCCGGGCGATCCGGTAGCCGGGGTACTGCTGCGTAACGA
>JAAXWY010000057.1 GCA_013334745.1 Coriobacteriia bacterium | reverse complement strand
CGAGACCGGCGCACGCGCTCTGGAGCGTGTGCGCGGCGCGCGTGCCGCCGACGCTGCCGCGGCACTGGGGCAGACGGCCGCAACGACGCGCGCGCAGCGATCCGGGACGGCCGCTGCCCCCGTTGAAGCGAGCGCGTTCGTCGTCGCAATCGATCCGGAATCTGCTGCCGACGTCGCGCTCATCGAGCATGCACTCGCCGCTGTGCGCAGCCAGGACGCTGTCGCATCCGCGACCCGCCCGCTCTCAGCCGGCGTGCCGGATCTCGCGGGAGCCGCCGGCGTTGTGGTGGTCGGCACCACGCAGGCCGCCGATGAGGTCGCCTGGGTCGTCGCCGCGAGGGCAGCGGGGTGCCCAGTGATCGCGGTGGACCCCTCGCGGGCAGCAGGGGAGTTGCTCGGAGATGGAGCGCATGGCCTTGTGATCACCGATCGCGACCCGCGCTCGGTAGCAGAAGCGATCCTCGCTGTGGCGTGGGACGCTGATCTTCGCGCACGCCTGACGGCTCGCTAGGCGCGCACCCTCGCGCTACTCCGGCGGACGCAGTCCAACCGCGCGCAGGACACGCATGATCGCCATCTTGAGCGCGACGACGCGCGTGTGGCCGGTCTGGGCGTAGCGCAGCCAGTGCAGGAATCGCGAGCCGGTCGTGCGCACGACCGTCTTGGCGCGATGCCACACGGCGCGCACCGGGATCGAGACTTCGAACGCCGCGTTCAGCCCACGCCACACAGCCTGCGAGTGCTCGGCGCGAGCATCGCCCTCTGTGAGAGGGTGTCGCAGCGAGAGCTCGGCGCAGAAGTCGACGATACGGTTCGCGACCACAGGTGACGCGAGCAGCCCTTCGGCGACGCGCTTACCGGTGGCACCGACCTGCTCGGCGAGTGAAGAGTCGGTCAGTGCGAGGGCCAGCGCCTCGGCGAATGCATCGCAGTCATCGGGCGGTACGAGAAACGCGCTCTCGCGGTCGGTGAGGTAGTTGGGGATGTCGCCCACGCGGGTGACGACGACCGGTCGTCCGCTCGCGAGGTACTCACCGAGTTTGTTGGGGAAGCCTGCCGTCGAGAACTCGCCGCTGGCGCGCGGGAGCACGAGCACGTGTGCGTGCGCGAGCGTCTCGGGCACCTGGGTGGGCACGATCGGCTGCTCGAGGACCACGTTGTCGGCGATGCCCATCGACTCGATGGCGGCGGCGAGTTCGGCTCGGCGCTCGGGCAGGGCGTCGCCAAAGATCCGCAACCGGTAACCGGGAACGCGGGCGGCGACGATCTGCGAGATCTCGAGGAGGTACTCGATCTCTTTGTGTTGCAGGTTGCCCAGGTAGATCGCGGTGCTGGGCTCGGGTGTCGCGGGGGTCTCAAACGCGCTCATGCGCACCACGTTGGGGTGAACCGCGATACGCTCGCGCTCCATGCCCCGCTCGTGCCAGTAGTCGCCCAGGAAGTCGGAGAGCACCCAGACGCCGTCGGCTTCGAGCGCGGTGGCGCGGATGTAGTCGTCCTTGGTGTTCTGGTCGATCCACGAACCGCTCATCGCCTCGCACGACTGCACGACGACGCGCCAGCCGTGGCGGCGCGCGACCCGAAGCGATACCGACAACACAGGGAAGGCGATGGGGTAGACCACGAGCGTGAGGTCATCGCCTCGGGCGAACGACTTGAGTTCGCGCTCAAGCAGCAGTTCGTAGTACCAGTCCGGATACGCCGAGTTCTGGCCGCCACCGCGTGGCACCGTCTCGCCCAGAATGCCGGCGCGCGCCGCGTCCCACGTGTCGGCCATCTTGGGAGCGGGTGCGTCGAGCCAGGGAGCGACCGCCTCGTGCCCCGCGAGCGGGCCTGCGTTCCACGCCACGTCCCACGGCACCGCGCCGACGATTCGCACCCGCACGCCGATACGCTCGCAGCCATCGGCGAACGCGGTCACGAAAGCGGTGGACGCCATCGTGTGCTGTACGCCGAGATGTCGGGTGATGATCGCGACTTTCACGCGCTCGCTCGCAATTCGTGTCTGGTGACGCGGGCGGCTGCGGCCACGCAACTCGCACGCCTTTCGGGTGGTGACGGTATCATAGGCGAGCTGTCGTCGCAGTTGATTGGAGTCACGGGTTGGCGCGCGTGCTTGTGGTCTACCACAGAGCGGCTGGAGGCATGTGGCGTTCCACCTATGCCAGCCACCTCTCGAGCTTCGAGCGCTACTCGGACCACGACGTCTTCTACCTGAACACGGCGTGGCCCACGGCGCCCGGCTACCTCAAGCGACTCGACTACGACCTCGTCATCTTCCACTACACGTTTCTCGCCGTGCGCTGGGTGCCCGAGGAGTTCGACGAGCACCTGCGCCGCATCGCCTTTCTCGCGAACAAGCGCTGCCCTAAGGCGCTCGTGCCTCATGACGAGCAGATCCACGCCAATTCGCTCGTGCGCGTCGTCAACGAGCTCGGCGTGACGCACGTCTTCTCGCCAGCATCCGCTCACGTCTGGGCGCAGATCTACGAGGGTGCCGATACGCTCGACTCCCTCGAGTTTCGGACCGTGCTCACCGGCTACGTCGATGCCGAGACGGTCGCTGCAACGGAGAAGCGCGCCGCCACACACCCCACGCGCCACACAGACGTGGGCTACCGTTCGTGGGACGCGTTTCCCAACTTCGGCCGCCACGGCCAGCTCAAGGGCGACGTGGGCCGCCGTTTCGCCGAGCACGCGCCCGAGTACGGGCTCGTCACCGACATCTCGAGCAGCCGGGCCGATGCGCTTCTCGGCGACAGTTGGTTCGACTTCCTGCTCGACTGCCGATACACCATCGGCGTGGAGGGCGGCTCGAGCATCCTGGATCGCGACGGCTCGATCGCCGCACGCACGCGCGAGTTCGTGGCCAGGCACCCGGACGCGGGATTCGACGAGGTCGAAACCGCGTGCTTCCCGGGTATCGACGGAAGCTTCGAGTACCGGCTGCTCGGGCCGCGCCATCTCGAGGCGGCGATGACACGCACCTGCCAGGTGCTCATCGAGGGCGAGTACGGCGGTGCGCTTACGGCGGGCGAGCACTACATCCCGCTCGCGGCTGACTTCAGCAACCTCGATGAGGTGCTCGCGATGATGAAAGCCGACGACGTGCGCGCCGAGATGGTCGAGCGCGCGTATCGCGACGTGATCGCGTCGGGCCGTTGGAGCTATGAGACGTTCGCGCGCGAGCTGCTCGCGACGTGCCTCGCGGGTACGCCGGCGGGCGAGGGCGCAGGCGCGCGCGGGCCCGCGTTCTGGCTCGGGTGGAACCGGGCTGGCGTCGATCGCGTGCCTGCAGCCGTCGAGCGCACGTGGCTGCGCATCCGCGGTCGCGCTCGCCGCAAGATATCGGTACGCGACATCGCTGTGCTGGCGATAGGCGAGGAGCGGCTGTGGCGCACGATCGTGGGGTCGCGCAACCTCGCGCGCAAGCTCACCGGCAAGTCACCGCTTGCGGTGGGGGATTACGTCCCCACCGAGGCTGAGGCAGCGCGACGCGCGGCGCGCGCTGCGAAGCGCGGGCAGGGGTAGCGCGAGGTGCTCTTCAACACCTATACCTTCGTGCTGCTCTTCCTGCCGGTCGTGCTCGGCTTGCTGGCGCTCTTCCGAATCGAGAAGCTGCGTTGGGCGATCGTCCCGTTTCTCGGGCTCGCGTCGCTCGCGTTCTATGCGTACTGGGACATCCGGTATGTGCCGATCCTGCTGGGCTCGATCGTCTTCAACTTCGCGGTGGGCCGAGCGCTCACCGGTGCGGGAGAGGATGCGGGCAAGCGCCGCGCACTCCTGATCGCGGGCATTGCTCTCGACCTGATTCTCCTGGGCTACTTCAAGTACGTCGGGTTCTTCGTAGGCAACGTCAACGCGGTGCTCGGCACCTCGCTGCCGGTCTTCTCGACGATGCTTCCGCTGGGCATCTCGTTCTTCACGTTCACGCAGATCGAGTACCTCGTCGACGCATCCCGAGGCAAGGCCGAGCGCTACTCGTTCACCGACTACCTGCTGTTCGTGTCGTTCTTCCCGCACCTCATCGCCGGTCCGATCCTGCGCCACGACGACGTGATCCCGCAGTTCGGCGACGAGTTGCGACGCTGGTCCGACACGGCGTTTGCGACGGGGTGTCTGTTCTTCGCCGTGGGGCTGTTCAAGAAGGTGATGATCGCCGACATGCTCGCGCCGTGGGCCGACTACGCGTTCGCGAACATCGCCGGTCTCGGGACGCTGTCCGCATGGCTCGGAGCGTTGTCGTACACGATGCAGCTCTACTTCGACTTCTCCGGCTACTCGGACATGGCGGTGGGCCTGGCGTTCATGCTCAACGTCCGCATCCCCGTGAACTTCGATTCGCCGTACAAGTCGGCCTCGATCGTCGAGTTCTGGCGGCGCTGGCACATCACGCTCTCGCGGTTCCTGCGCGAGTACCTCTACTTCCCGCTCGGCGGTAACCGCAAGGGCCCCACCCGGACCACGGTGAACCTGATCCTCACGTTCCTGCTGGGTGGCTTGTGGCACGGTGCCGGATGGACGTTCATCGCATGGGGCGGCTGGCACGGCGTGCTGCTCGCGCTCAACCACGCGTGGCGCCGAGCAGGTCGCACGCTGCCCCGGTTCATCGGGCTGCCGATCACGTTCCTCGCGGTGGTAGCGGGATGGGTGCTGTTCCGAGCGCCGTCGATGGCGGCCGCACTCGACTACTTCGCAGCGATGGTCGGTCGCCACGCGTACCCGTGGCCGGAGCAGTCGCAGGCACTTTCGGCGTGGCTTCCGGTGCTCACCGGCTTCACCAAGTTGGGTGCGACCTGGACGCCTGCGACGATCGTGCAGGTTCCGATTCTCGCCGCCCTGCTCGTGTTCGTGCTGGTGCTGCCCAACACCCAGGAGCTCGCCGAGCGCATGAAGGCACGCCCGCTGTGGGCTGCGTTCATCGTGGTGGCGTTCATCGTTCCGTTCCTCTACATGGGGGGTCGTGTGACGCACTTCCTCTACTACCAGTTCTAGCCATGAGCCGACCCGGGTACAGGCGGTTCAACATCGCGGTCCTGCTCATCGCAGGCACGCTGGTCGCTGCCCTCGCGGCGCTCAACATCGCCGTCGACCCGTATTCGATGTGGCGAGTGCCGCTCAAGCAGGGCTTCAACGCCGCCAAGCCCAACCGGTTCAATCAGGATCGGCTGCGCGTGGCCCGCGACATCCTTAGCCGCGACCCCGACACCATCATGCTTGGGAAGTCGACCGCGCAGTCGTACTCGGCGGGGCAGGTGCAGGCGGTCACGGAAGGCCGGGCGCTTAACGCGGCGATGGCGATGGCGGGCATCGACGAGGCGCGCGACAACCTCAAGCTGGCGATCGCATCCGGCACCAAGCTCAAGCGGGCGATTCTCATCGTCGACCTGTTCGAGTTCAGCGAGCGTCAGGCGACATCGGTTCTCAAGGTGAGGCAGCCGTGGACTCGTGCTCGGGTGCTCGAGGGTTGGATGACGGCGACGCTCTCGGAGTCCGCGACGCGTGCGAGCTTCGCCACGCTTGCCGCGGGCAGGAAGGCCGGCGTGGCGGGCACCGGCAAGACGCGCTCGCAGACGTTCGAGGGCAATCTCACCGAGCTGCTCAAGGATCCCAGCATCTACCTGCCGTTCACGATGGTCGACCGGCCCTATGAGGACCTTCAAAACATGGTCAATATCGCGCGGGAGAACGACATCGAACTCGTCGTCATCGTGAACCCCATCCACGTCCGGCTGCTCGAGGGGTTGCGCGACCGCGGACTGGGTGACGAGTACGTCACGTGGATGCGACGTCTGACACAGATCACACCGGTGTGGGATTTCTCGGGCTACAACGCGGTGACAACCGAGCCTGTCACCGACGAGATGGTCTACTACTCGGACCCCCTGCACCCCACGTACAAGACATCGGGAATCGTGCTGTCGCGTATCTTCGGCACGCCCGAGGTTGCCGGGTTCGGCACGCTCGTCACGAGCAAGACCGTTGATGCGCACATCGCCAAGGACATTCGGATCGGCGCGTCAGCCGAGACGACTCAGGTACCATAGCGACTGCGTGTTCGCGCGCTCACTCGCATATCTGACAGGAGCACATCCATGAAGGCACTCGTCACCGGCGGAGCCGGGTTCATCGGAAGCAATCTCGTTGAGCTGCTGCTCGCCGAAGGCCACGAGGTCGTCATCCTCGACGACCTGTCCTCCGGCTACGCCGAGAACCTCAATCCGGGCGCGACGTTCATCGACGGCGATGTGTCTGCCGAAGGCGCCGCCGACAAGGCCGCCGCCGGCTGTCAGGTCATCTTCCACCTCGCCGCGAGCGTGGGTAACACGCGCTCTATCGACAACCCCGTGCGCGACTCCGAGATCAACGTCATCGGAACCCTGCGCGTGCTCGAGGCAGCGCGCGTGCATGGCATCCAGCGTGTGGTCGCGTCGTCATCGGCAGGGATCTTTGGGGAGCTCAAGACGCTTCCCATCGCCGAGGATCATCCTCAGGACCCCGACTCTCCCTACGGCGTGAGCAAGCTCGCCGAGGAGAAGATGTGCCTCGTTTACAACAAGCTCTACGGCATGAAGAACGTGTGCCTGCGCTACTTCAACGTTTACGGCGTTCGCCAGCGTTTCGATGCGTACGGCAACGTGATCCCGATCTTCGCCGAGCGCATGCTGCGCCGCGAACAGGTCACCATCTATGGCGATGGCGAGCAGACCCGCGACTTCGTGCATGTTTCCGATGTCGCGCAGGCCAACTACCGTGCCGGCATCTCGCCGGAAGCCGCCGGCTCGTTCAATCTCGGCAGCGCCACGCGCATCTCCATTAACGACCTCGCCGACATGATGGCCGAGGTCACGGGGGAGGACGTTGAGATCGTGCACGGTGACCCGCGTCCGGGTGACGTGCGTGACAGCCTCGCCGAAATCGCCGCCGCGCGCGCAGCCTTCGGCTTCGAGCCGATGGCCGACATCCGAGACGGAATCACCGCCTACATCGAATGGCTGCGCGGCGATCCGGTGACCGCGGCTCGCTGGGCAGGCTGATAGGTGCCGGTGAGCCCTGACGACCGCAAGCCGCTGTCTCGGCTTCGCAGCGCCCTGCAGTCGCTGAATGCGCCCGCCAGCATCGCTCTGGCCGTCACGCTCAGTGTGGTGTCCTTGGTTGTCGTCAAGAGCATTTCAGTCCCCGACATCCCGCTGACGATCGAGGTGGTCAGTAGTACGCCACTCTCCGGCGAAGTGCGATACCAGGGGGTCACCCCCTTAACGATGCGGGGCTCGCGGCCCATCATGCCGGAGCAGGTCACGCAGATCGGGGCACCGAGCCGCGTGGTCACGGTCACCGTCGTGCCAACTGGGGGCAAGAACCAGGGCTCGAAGGGCATAGAAGTGTGGGTCCTAGGGGTCGATTCTGACCTGACCTCGATCGGTCCGAGCGGACTAGCGACGATCGCGCGCCCTGAGGGTTGGACCTACAGCCAGAATGCTCTGGCAAACTCGGCGGCGGGGGACCAAGCGCTTGAGCTTCCCATACAGGCCTCCGGCCAGGTCGATATTGCGCTTCTGCGATTCCCCTGGGCCGGAAACGCGCGCATCGGCCTGAGCCCGCCGACTCGAGAGGTGAGCCTCTACGGGCCGGGCAGTGAGCGCGCGGTATTCCGGATACCCGTCCCACCCGAGGAACCCGTGCTGCAACGAGCTGTCGTCCGCATTCCTGCTTCGACGACCCGTGTCGGGCTACGGCTCCCGGGCCCTGCGGAGTATCGACTGAAGCGGGCTTGGATTGGCGGCGAGGGGATAGGCCTGTCCTCGAAAGCACCTATCGAGGACCTGATGTCATCCGCCCCGGCAGACGCATCCAGCGTGCGCATGTCCGGCGCGACGACCGACTCGGTCCACGTTGAGAGTGAAGAAGCAGAGGCCGAACTGCTGAGCCTTCGGATTCCGCCGTACTGGGTTCCCACATCCATTGATCTCGCATTTCTGTTGGGCATGGCGACGCTCGTGTGGCTTGCCATCGCCGCCTTTGCCCAAGACGGGCGGCTGGGTGATCGACTGGCAGGCCACCTGCCTGCAATTCTGGCGATGATGCTCGCGGCGATCACCTTCCGCGTCGCCGTCAACCTGTACGCCACCCCGGCGATGTTTGCCGACTCGTTGGCGTATGCTGCCGCAGCCCGGCGGCTGTTCCTGCATGGGGTGTTCAGCACGGGGATCAGTACGGCCATGTCTGCGGGTGCGGATGCTTGGCAGATGCCCGGCTACGCTGTCTTCCTCGTACCCTTCAATCTCCTAGCCTCGCGCGATGCGAACATCGTCACCGCCGTCAACGCGATGCACCCCTTGCTGCTCGCCATGCAGTATCTTCTTGCGGTCATGACCGCTGGGGTCACGGCAGAGTGCGCCGACCGGGTTGCCGGGAAGGCTCTCGCGGCCGTCGCTGGAGTGCTGGCGGCTCTGTACCTGCCGCTGGCATGGGCGTCATCTGTCGCACTGATGGAGACGCTCGCGGCCTTCGTTCTCGGCCTGCTGACGCTGTCGGCCGTCTCGATGGTGGATAGCGAGTCTCGGCTTCGTGCCAGGGACGTGTTTGCTTTCGGCCTGCTCGGCGGGGTTCTTGTGATGCTGAGGCCGATCTACGTGCTCTGGTTGCCGATTCCGGTGATATGGCTGGCGATACGGCGATTCGGGGACTGGCGAGCGATCGCTCGCTGTACGCTGTGGGCGTTGCTCGGATTCCTGATGATCATGGGCCCGTGGTGGGCGCGCAATGCGATGCTCTATCACCGGTTCGTCCCGCTCAGCACGAGCCTGGGAATCAGCCGTGCTGCAGAGATGAGCACGACCCTCACTCGCGAGGAGCAGTCAGTGTTCGATGCGGACAAGGCGAGTGGCGGTGACGGATATGAGGCGGTCGCCGACTTCCGACTCAAGCGCGCCTTAACTACCGATCCGCTCGGCTACGTGATGGGCCGAGTCGAGAAGGCCCGAATCGTCATCGTGGATCCATATGTTGCCGAGAGCCAGGTGTATTCCATGTGGGACCGACGGAATCGCTACTCCGTCATCTCCTTCGGGCCGCCCGAGGAAGCACCTTCACCCGCGTTTGCGCTCGCACAGGAGTGGACGCAGCCGTATCACGTACTTCTGCTGCTGCTGGCACTGGTCGGTGGAGTGTTCTCGTTCCGGTGGCCAAAGTTGCTGCTCATCGCGAGTGTGCCGATCTATACCGCGGTGCTGTACGCGGCGACGCTGTTTGTGGACCGCTACTTCTTCACGGCGATGCCTGCTGTGATCATTCTGGCCGCGGGCGGTTTGGTCGGTTGCGGGACTTCGAGCGTTCAGCTGTGGCGTGCGCTGCGACGTCGTATGTCTGATCGATCCCGCGCCGTTGGTGGTGCGACTGCGTGAGCACGTCTCCGGCGGACTACCTGGGAGCGCTGGCAGGCATCGTCCAGTTCACCACCTGGATATACCTCGTGCTGCTTGCGCTTGCGGTGATCAGCTACTTCGCGCTGCCGGGTGTCCGCACCCGCACTGCGTGGCTGCTGTTCCTAAGCCTCGGCTTCTACGGGCTGATCGAGCCGAAGCGCACGGCCGTTCTGCTTGTGATGACCGGCATCGCGTACGGAGCAGGCCTGCTCATCGGACGGGGAGACCGTGCTGACGACGACCCCGATGCGACCCTGACGCTGCGCCAAGCGGCCTTGGGTGGCACCGTGGTGCTGCTCGTGGCCGGGCTTGCGCTCTTCAAGTACGCGGCGCAGCTATCGGCGGGGGGCGTCGCGCTGCTCGGCGGGTTCGGCGACGGTATGGCAGCGATCCTCTCGGCCCTCATCATGCCGGTCGGCATGTCGTTCTGGACGTTCCAGACCATCGCGTACGTGGTCGACGTATATCGCGGCGATACCAAGCCGGAACGCAACCCGTTCCTGTTCCTGCTTGCGGTCTCGTTCTTCCCTGTGGTGACCTCGGGGCCGATTACCAAGGTCCAGGCACTCACCGAGCAGCTACGTGTCCGGCATCGCTTCGACTACGCCCAGATGAACTCGGGGCTGCTGCTCATCGGCCGGGGGTTCTTCAAGAAGCTGATCGTCGCAGACCGGCTCGCACCGTTCGTGAACTCGGTCTACTCCTCGCCGCGGTCGCATAGCGCGAGCACGGACGGACTGCTGCTCTTTGTTGCATCGGTGTTCTTCGCGATTCAGCTCTACATGGACTTCTCGGGCTACACCGATATCGTGCGCGGCTCCGCTCGGCTGTTCGGCGTCGAACTGCCGATCAACTTCCGCGCGCCGTACTTCGCACGCAGCGTGCGCGACTTTTGGCGCCGTTGGCACATCACGCTCATGAACTGGCTGCGCGACTACGTCTACATACCGCTCGGCGGCAGCCGAGTGGGCTCGGCGAGACGCTACTTCAACCTGCTCGTGGTGTTCGCTGTCTCGGGTTTGTGGCACGGCACCGGTTGGCAGTATCTCGCGTGGGGTCTGCTCAACGGCTTCTACATGGTCGCCGGTGGCCTGCTCGAGCCGGTGAACACCAAAGTGACATCCATCCTGCGCATCGACCGTGATTCGTTGGCGCATCGCGTCTTCCAGACGACGCTCACGTTCACGCTGGTGACCATCGCGTGGGTGTTCTTCCGAGCCCAGACTCTCGGTGATGCGCTCTACATCGTGGCGCGCATGTTCTCGCCTACGTTGTGGATCTTCAACAACGGCACCCTGCTGAAGCAGGGGCTGGGTGCGACGGAGATAGCGATCGCCGTCATCGGAACTGCCGTCGTGTTCCTAGCCGAGTGGCTCTCGCTCAGGCACGACATGCTCGGGGCCGTGAGGCGTCAGCCGTTGCTGTATCGCTGGGCGCTGTACTATGCGCTCATCTTCGTGGTGCTGGTGTTCGGTGCGTACGGCGGTGCGTACAACGCAGCCAACTTCCTCTACTTCAAGTACTAGGTGTGTGAATGAGCCTGCCTACGGCAAACAACGGAGTTCGCCTCGTCGCCCGCTCGGCGCTGTTCATGGCCGGGGTCTTTGCGATGCTCTGGGCGCTCACATGGTTGCTGACCCCGTCGAACGGCACGATCGACCCGTGGCCGGCGGTCCGGCAACTCAAGGATCAGGTCGATGTGATCGTGCTTGGCTCGTCGCACGCCCACTGCACCGTGTCGCCTCTGGAATTGTGGCGCGAGAACGGCATCACGGCGACCGACGTGTCGGGCGGGGGACAGGTGATCTCGGCGACGCTGGCGTCCCTCAAGACGGCACTGCGCTATCAGAAGCCCAAGGTCGTCATGCTCGAGGTACACATGGTGGGCGGCCGGACGGCGTTCGAGGACCTTCCACGCGCCCACACCAACCTGGACTACATTCCACTTGGGATACCGCGACTGGTTTCGATCGCGGATTCAGTCCCCGCCACCGCATGGCCCGAGTTCGTGATGCCGCTCCAGGCCTACCACAGCCGATGGCCTCAACTGACCCGCTACGACTTCTATCCCCTCAAGCGTTCGTCGCTCGCGTACGCCCGCGGTGGCATCAATCTGCCTCAGATCGAACCGCTGAGCGGCGAGACCACGAAGACGGCGGTGGTGCTGGCCGACTACGAGAAGGATCTCGTGCTAGTACGCGAGCTCGCGGACGTGTGCGAGCGCAGCGGCGCCCGACTCGTGTTGTTCTCCGCTCCGACGTACTCCGAGCAGTTCGTGGGTGATCGGTTGCTGCTCGACAGGCTGCAGGCCGACCTCTCGGCCGATCATCCCGAGGTGGACTACCTGAACATGAACGGGATGCGCGATGAAGCGAAGCTCGACCCCAAGACCGACTACAAGGACGCCCACCACCTCAACTTCTGGGGAGCAGCCAAGGCGTCAACGTGGCTCGCACGCTACCTTCGGGATGAGTACGACCTGCCCGACAATCGGTCGGCGCCCTACGCCGCACGATGGGACGCCGATCTGGCGCAGTATCAGAGTGTCTTCGGGAAGTGGTACTAGCCGCACTTCACCGCCGGAGCGCGACCCTGAGACCTGCCGCACGCGGTCTCCACAGGTTCTCCGAATCTGATGTGACGTCCGTCACTTCGCCGCAGTCTGAAGTTTGCTTGCGCGGCTGGTGGCGGCTACTCTGTCTGAACTTGGGAGGCAATGATCCGGCGTCATGATTCGGTCACCTAGTGTGACGTCGGGGAGCCAGTGGTGAGACCGGCCCGGTGAAGGAACGTGTGGGTGGTTGCGCCGTACGATGCGGTGTTTTCGCCCCTTCGTTGGCCTCTTGCCAGGGCGGTTCCCTTCTCCGGGTTGTACTCACCCGACAGAAGGGGATTCACATATGGGTGGGCTCGGGGGAGCTTCGGCTCGCGTTCGACGGATCGCGTCGTACGCACTTTTCGCGTTTTCGGTGATTCTCGCTCTGGTGTTCGCGGCCCCCGTCTTCGCAGGCGACGGCACGCTCGTCGACGCCGGCTTCGAGGCCGGTACCGACGCAGCCGCACTGTCCACCCCGCCGTGGATCAACGTCGGCACCACGCTGCGTCGCGAGTACGACAACACGCGCGCAGCGGCAGGCACGCAGTCGGCCTGGATCCAAGGACCGGCATCGGCGTCCTTCGCCGGTGTCGCCGAGTCACAGAGCGCCTCCATGACAGCCGACGGCTCAGAGATCCGCTTCTGGCTGTACCAAGAAACCACGACCACCCCCCGCCGCTTCTACGACAACATCGCAGCCGGTGGCACGTACGGTTCCCACCTCGTGCTCCTGGCCGCCGACGGCACCATCCAGGTCAACATGGCCAAGGCCGCACTGCCTGCCGGCTACGCACTGGGCTACAACGTCGTCGGCACACAGAGCACCGGATGGACCCAGTACCGCATCACCCATGACTTTTCGAACCAGACCATCACACTGTCGACGCGCAAGAACAGCTCAGATGCCTGGACGGGCCTGAAGAGCGCGACTGCCGCCACCTACGACATCCCCATGCGCGGGTCTGCCACCGTCACCCGCACGGGCGGTCTGGCCTTCTCCGCCTCGACCTCGGGCAACTTCTGGCTCGACGAGCTCCGCTACGATGCCGCCGGTATCACCGACCCGGTTCCCGACACCACACCGCCAACAAGCCCCGCCGCCGGTATCGCAGCCGACGTGGCCGCTGACCAGGGCGGCGCACTGAGTCTGTCCTGGACCCCCGCCACCGACAACATCGGTGTGACCGGCTACAAGCTCTACCGCGGCATCTCGGCAGGCACCTACGACTCGGTGACCACCACCACGCTGACCGCAGCGAACCTCTCAGGCCTTCTCACCGACACGCGCTACTACTTCGCCGTGTCCGCCCTGGACGCCGCCGGTAACGAGGGCGAGAAGTCACCCGAGTTCTCAGCCGTTCCCACAGACGACATCGCACCCGCCATCCCCGCAGGTCTTTCCGGCTCCGCCCAAGGTGCCAACCGCGTGAGCGTCTCGTGGTCGGCCAACGCCGAGTCCGATCTGGCCGGCTACGACGTCTACCGCGACGGGGTCAAGATCAACGGGGCCCTTGTGACGGGCACCTCCTACCTCGACTCAGGCCTTGCCACCTCCACCGCGTACGCCTACTCGGTCTGTGCGCGCGATG
>JAAXWY010000056.1 GCA_013334745.1 Coriobacteriia bacterium | reverse complement strand
CAGCCGCGCGGTCGCGCGCGACCGCGAAAGCGAGGGCCCCCGGCGAGGACTGCTCGAGCGCCGGGCCTGCGCCCGACCGCTCGCGGCCTGAAGCGCTACCCGTGGATCAGCGCAGGCAAGCACCGCGTGCAAACCCAGGTAGACGTCCCCTTCGTCCGCACCGGCAGCAGCGGACCGTCGTCTTCCGAGCGACCGCAGTTGAAGCAGTGCTGCGGGATGTAGAGCGGCACGCCGGCGGCCTGCGCCTCGGCGGTCTTCTCGGCGACGTTGGCCTCGACCGCGTCGTGGCTGTAGGGGACGGTCTCGCGCGTCTCGAGTGTGAGTGCGCCGGTGGGGCACACGCCCAAGCAGAATCCGGCACCGTCGCACAGCTCTTCCTTGACGACCTTGGCCTTGCCGTCGACGAGGACAATGGCGCCCTCGGCACATGGCGAGACGCAGACGCCGCATCCGTTACAGAGTGCTTCGTCGATGTGAACGATCTGGCGGGTGACTGTGGTGCTCATCGTGGGTCCTCCTGGTGACTGGCGGCTCGGGCGGCTGCCTCGGCCTGCTTTCGGTACTTCCGTCCCTCGAGTACGTGCTTGATACCGTCGATCGCGTGGCCCTTGCGCCACGACTTCGGGCCCGAGTAGCGCATCATGTCGCGCTGCCACTCACGCTCGTCGGACTTGTAACAGTGCGTATCGCAGTGCGCGCAAAACGGCTTCGGATCCTTGGGGCAGTACGCGCGGCGCTTCTCGGCGTAGGAGAGGTGCGCCTCGCACTCGTCGCAGAGCACGAGCTTCTTGCGGTAGATGCCCAGAACCGCTCCGTCGGTCGTCGGTGCGTGTCGATCGCGATCACCGTGGTGCCCATCGCACCAGATCTGGACGAAGTCGGCGAGGGTGCGTGTGTCGCGCACGACCTCGGCGTCGTTCATCTTCTCGGCGAACCGCTCGTTCACATCCGTGCCTTTCGCTCACCTGCGACCTGCGGGCATGGCACACACTACGAAGGCGGGCGACTCCAAACCTTGACGCGAGTCAAATGCGACAAGAAAAGTCACAAATAGCGGGATCTCCCCCGAGCGCGGTATTGTTGAGCGACTCACCCACTGCAGACGAGGATCCGAATGGGCGCTTCCGACGACATCCGTCCCGACGTATACGCGGCGCTGCGAGCGTGCCGGCTGTGGCTTGCCGCTTCCAACGAGGCGGTCGAGAAGCTCGCGCGACGCGCGACCGTGCGCGAGGTCACCCGAGGCACCACGCTCGCTCGCGAGGGCGAAGCCGCCGAGGAGTTCGGCGTGCTGATATCGGGCAAGGCGCGCGTGTACTATCTGGGCGCTGACGGCCGGCAGATCACGTTCGAGACAGTGGAGTCAGGCGAGCCGCTCGCAGCTGTGGCCGCCCTGGCCGGTGCGCGCTACCCCGCCAACATCGACGCCGCCACCCCGGCGACGATCGCGACGCTGCCCACCGAGGCGCTCTTCGAGATGCTGGCCGATGAGCCGCAGGTCGCGCGCTCACTCGTGGTCAATCTCTCGAACCGCGTCGTGAACTTCACGAGCGTCGTGAGCACTCTCGCGCTCGACGTGCCCGGACGCGTCGCCCGATTCGTCTTCCAGCGCTCGCTGCAGGCCGGCCGCGCGACACCCAACGGTCTCGAAGTGGGGCTCGGCATGAAGAAGGGCGAGCTCGCGATGGCGCTCGGAACCGTGCCGGAAACTCTGTCTCGCGCGTTCGCCAAACTGCGCGACGACGGCATCATGGACGTCTCGGGCCAGACGGTCACCGTGCTCGACATGCGCGCGCTCGCGGCGCTCGCGAGCGGCTACGACGAGAACTAGGCCTCGTCGGGCGTTGTCCCGGCGGCATCATCGGTGATCGCAGCCGCCGCTCTCGCTCGGCGCTCCTGACCAGCGGCAATCGACTCCTTGACGCCCTTGTCCAGCGTGCCTGCCATCAAGAAGCCCGCGAGCAGGATCGCCGAGGCGACCATCTCGGCGGGGTAAAGACCGGCGGTGACGCCCGCGCGCGCCATGCTACCGGCGACCGCGATACACAGCGTGCCGATCGCGATGAGCACGTTGGCCCACATGCGATACGCGAACTCACGCTTGCGAGCGAAGCGCCACACCGAGATGAGCGCGCCACCCAACAGGAACAGCGTGCCTGTGATGTTGAACGGCAGCGACATGATGCGGGGGAACGAGCCAGCCGAGCCGAGCGCTTGCCCGCCTACCGTGATGCCGGGCACCAGCTTCTCCATGCGCAGCTCGGTCGTGAAGACGCCCCAAACGAAGATGACCTCGCACACGAGCAGGAACGCGAGGTAGATCCGCGGGCCGGTCTTCTTCTTCGCAAGCAGGTAATACGACCCCAGGCCGAGATAGCCCACCATCGACGCGGCCAGCACAATGTAGAAGCGGTAGACGGTGGGATTCCACACTCCCATGAGTTCGGACACCGATTCCATGAGGGCCGCGACCGCGTACATGAGCAGGCCCACGGTCCATGCGAGCTGGTGTGGCTTGCGACGACCGAGCCACTGCTTGAACACGAGCCATGTGAACACGAAGCCCAGAAGCGCCGTTGCTGCCGGCCACCACCATCCGGACCAGAACTCAGTTGCGTCCACGTGCTCCCCCTTCGCGAGTCACCCCCGAGCGGGGCGACGCTTTGTGTGTCCGGCGCTACAACTCCTTGAGCGCCGTGTATGCCTCGAGCGCCTTGTCCCGAGCCGCACGATACGCGCTCGCAGATTCGGTCGCGAGCGACCCGCCTGCAGTCGCTGTGGTCTCGCTGGCCGAGAGGGCATCCGCAAGCGCAGACTCCGCCGCGCCGAGCGCCGCGAGGCGCATCGTCACGACCGTGAGGGCGAGGTTGGCCTTGCGCTGCTCGTCCTCGTTGAGGTGCTCCTTCTCGGCGGCGAGCGAATCAGCCACCCCGGCAAGTATGGCCTTGGTGTCGGAGACCCGCATTTCGCCGTCCCTGACGCGCTGCGCGGTGCCGGGATCGAGGGGTGCCGTAACCGCCGCGTCCACGACGCCCATCGCGGCGTCCGTCTCCGCGAGCGTTGCGGTCAGGGTGTCGAGTCGCTTCGCAGCCTCAAGGCGACCCTCGACGAATCGCCAGCCGAACGCCAGCACGGCGATCGTGACGATCACGCTGCCGATGATGATCCAGGTCCAGATGCGACGCTCGCGATGCTCCTCTTCGGGAGTGAGCGGCGGGTAGTGCGACGCGAGATTCTCGTTCATCGGATCCTCTCGGAGCTGGATTCGTGTCGCTTCGTTGTACCGCACAAGACGGCGAGGGGCAAAGCCGAGCCCTCGTCGGACAAAAATCGGGGCGATTTGACGACTTTCACGCAAATTGCACCCGAGTTGGCATGCACGTTGCTTCCCACATTTTCGAGTCGAGGCGACCCGCTTTCTCCTCCCCCCTCAGAGGCGGGGAACGCCCGCTCAGGAAATGAACGACCCGCGCCCCCCACGCGGGTCGTTTCGTGTTCCTGGACGATTTCGCGAGCGGCGTACCCTCGCTCCGTGAGCGCGATACACTGTCCGCTGTCGACCGTTGCATGCGTCACAACGATGCGTGGCGACTGCGATTAGGGGAGGAACATCCGTGTCCGAGGCGGTCAATCGAGTCATAAATCTCGCGCTCTGTCTGGCAGACGCCAGCACACCTTTGAGCGCTGAGCGCATCAGGTCCGACGTCGAGGGCTACGGCCCGGGACAGGACCAGGCGGCGTTCCTGCGTATGTTCGAGCGCGACAAGGAGCTTCTGCGCGCCGCCGGCTTCGTCATCAACGGCGACGAGGATGGCACCTACACGCTGGACCGCGCCGCGTCGTTCGCGACCCCCATCGAGCTCTCGCACGAGGAGGCCGCCGCAGTACAAGCCGCAGCGACGGCGATGCTCTCGGACCCCTCGTATCCGTACGCCGACGAGCTGAGGCTCGCTCTGGCCAAGATCACGACCGGCGTTGACACCGACTCGGTCGCCTCGGCGGCGCGGCTCGCCGATGAGAACCCGGCGCAGCAAGGCGTCGTGGTCGCAGCGCTGTGGTCTGCTGCCGAACGCGGAAAGCCGGCGTCATTCACCTACACCAACTCGTATGGTGCGACGGCGCCACATCACGTGGAGCCCTACGGCGTCTTCCTGCACGACGGCCGCTGGTACCTCGTGGGCCGCGATACCAACCTCGACGACGTGCGCACCTACACGTGCTCGCGCATGGATGACGTGGTGGTCGAGACCGCGCGCCCCGCAACGCCGGACTTCGAGCGCCCCGCCGACTTCGACGTGCGCGTGTTCGTGCGCCTGCCGTTCCAGTACGGACCCCCCGCCGATGAGTTCGTGGCCGAGCTTCGCTTTGACGGTTCCGCAGCATGGCGAGCGGAGTCCCTCTCGGCAGGCCAGGGCGAGCTGACGCCGCGCTCGGATGGCGGGGTCGACTGGCGAGTCAGTGCACGCTCGGGACCTCGCCTCGCGCGGTTCGTCGTCGAGAGCGGGCCGGGGCTTGCGATCGTGGGACCGGAGTCGCTGTCCGGCTCGATGGTCGAAGGTCTTGAGGAGGTGCTCCGCATCCATGGCTAGAGCCAATGCAGGCGACAGCGCACGGCGCCTCATCGCGCTACTCGGCAAGATGACCGAGGGTGCCGAGCTGCCCATCGACCAGCTCGCGAAGTCGCTCGGCACCACGCCCACCCAGCTCGCAGGCGACCTCGAGTCGCTGTGCACGTGCGGCGTGGCGCCCTATACACCCGACTGCTATATCGACGCGTTCGTGGTCGACGGAGTGCTCGAGGTCAACATGCCGCTGCCGGCCGTGCGCTCAGCCGTGCGGCTGTCCACGACCGAGGCTGCCGCGCTCGTATCCGCGCTCTCAGCGACGGGTTTTCCCGCCGACGACCCGCTCACGAGCAGGCTGCTGTCGGCTTCGGCAGCCGGATTCGACGCCGAGTCACTCGAGCGCACGCTGCTCGCCACGATCGCGACTCACGACGGTCTCGTGTTCGAGACGCTCGCCTCGGCGGTCCGCGACCACTCGGTGGTTGCGATCTCGTACCAGAGCGACGGAACGGCCAGCCCAACCGACCGAGACGTCGAACCGCTGCGCCTGTTCGCGGACCGAGGGGCCTGGTACCTGTCGGCCTGGTGTCGAACGGCGGGGGCGTTTCGCACGTTCCGCATCGACCGCATCCGGGCGGCGGCCCCAACGGCCGAGCGCTTCCAGCGAGTCGCCGGCACCGACGACGGCGCGGCCTTGGCGTTCGTTCCCGACGGCTTGCCCTACGCCACCCTGCGATTCACCCCCGGCGAGACGTTCATAGAGCGTGAGTGGCCTGGCGGCCGGGTCGTGTCCGAGGAGCCCGACGGCTCGACCCTCGCTGAGGTGCCCTTTGGGGGCACGCCGTGGATCGCGCGCCGCATCGTCGCGCGGCTCGGTGCGGTCGAGGCGCTTGGTCCCGCCGAAGTGCGCGAGGCCGTCGCTGAGCTGGCGGATGCTACCGGCCGAAGCGCTCGCCGATAGCCCCGACCGCCTGCGAAGCGGTCATGCGCTCGATGTTGGCGACGGGCAGCGCGGCGACGAACTCGCGTCCGTAGGCCTTCTGCACCACGCGCGCATCGGCGATGACCAGGCAGCCGGTGTCGGTGGTCGAGCGGATGAGCCGGCCCGCTGCCTGCTTGAGCTCGATGACCGCCTCCGGCAGCGTGTACCGGCGCCACGCCACGCGACCTTCGCGCAGCTCGCGCTCTTTGGCGAGCGGATCGGTGGGGCGTCCAAATGGCAGCTTGGGCACGACCACGCAGCGCAACGTGTCGCCCTTGGCGTCGAATCCCTCCCAGAAGCTCTTGAGTGCGAACAGCGAGAGGCGCTCATCGGCGATGAACTCGTCGCGGAGCCGCTTGGCGCTTGTACCTCGCTTCTGGCACAGCAACGAAATGCCCGCGCGCTCAAGTCGCGGCTCCAGAATCGCGTGCAGGTGTTCCATGTCACGGCGGTTTGTGAACAGCGTGAGCACGCTGCCGCCCATCGCGAGGTGCACGCCCTCGAGCAGCGCCTCGAGATCCGCGAGGTAGCCGCGCTCGGCGGGAAGCGCGATGTCAGTGGGCACGAAGACCGACATCTGGCGCTCGAAGTCGTAGCTGCTGGCGAGCTGCAAGGCTCGGTGCTCGTCGTCGCCGAGCCGATCGAGACCGACGCTTCGCTCGAAGTGGTCGAAGCTGTTGCCGGTCGCGATGGTCGCCGAGGTGAACACGACGCTCTTCATGCGCGGGTACAGGTCGCACGCCAGCACCTCGCCGACGTCGAGGCGCTCGGCCAGGAGCTTCTCGGCGGGGCGAGTCCGTCGGCGATCGAGCTCGACGGAGTAGACGAACGACTCATCCTCGCCGTCGAGTACCGCGACGAGCCCGGCTCGCTGCTCGGCGAGTCGAGAGATCAGGCCGACGAGATCCGCGCGGCCCTCGGTGACGTCGGCGCCCCACTCCTCGAGCAGCGTCATCAGCTCGCGCCCGTCGGCGAGCAGCGCTTCGAGCCGTTTGGCGAGCGACGCGCCGGTCGACGCGACGGTGCCCCACGGGCCGGTGTCCCGAACGCCTTCGGTGACCCACAGGCTCGCCGAGTCGTACTCCGAGTCGCCGGTCAGTGCGGAGAGATCCTTGACGAAGTCGAAGAGCGAGTCGGTGAGCGTGGCGCACCGAGCGACCTGCTCTTCCATGCGAGCGATGACGCCGAGGATCCCGGCCGTCGACGAGCTGCCGCGAAGCTGTCGCCGGATGGTGTCGAGCAGGCCACCGCGGCCTTTCGCCGCGAGCGCTGTGAGGACGACCCCGAGCTCGATGTGGCTCGCGCCGGTGGTGAGTTGGCGGCGCGCCTCGGTCTCGGCGGAGTGCGCTTCGTCGACGATCCAGTGGCGGATGGGCGGAAGGATGCCGCCTTGCGCGACAACGTCTCGGAAGAGCAGCGCGTGGTTGGTGACGACGATGTTGGCGCTGGCCGCGCGGCGCCTCACCCCGTGCAGGTAGCACAGGTGCGGGAAGAACCGGCAGCGCTTCTTGGTGCAGTCGGCCTGCGAAGCCTGAATCGCGGTGCGCAGCTCGCGCTGTCCCCAGTGCAGGTTGATGGCGTCGAGGTCACCCCAGCCAGACTGCACCGCCCACGAGTAGAGCATCCCCACCGAGGCAAGCGTGTCCGAGTCGGCCGTCGCCGAGTCGATCTCACCCGCGTAGCGCTCGAGTTTGCGCAGGCAGGGATAGTGGTCGTAGCCCTTGAGCGCGGCGTATCGCAGCTCACCGCCGAGCGCCTCGTTGAGACGCGGCAGCTCGTGGTAGACGAGCTGGTCCATGAGCGCGTTGGTCTTGGTAGCGACGCCGACGCCCACCCGGTTCTCGATGGAGTACAACGCAGCCGGCAACAGATACGCGATGGACTTGCCGACGCCCGTACCCGCCTCGATGGCGAGATGCGTACCCGTGTCGAATGCCTCAAGAACGGCGCCGGCCATCTCGAGCTGCTCGGAGCGAGATTCGAATCCGGGGTACATGCGCCCGGCGATCCCCGCTTCCGAGAACTCGGAGAGCACCGATGCCGGGTCGGGGCAGGTGCAGGCGACCTCGTCGGCGTCGTGAAGTGTCTCGCCCTTGTCGGCTGCTACGCGTTTGCGGCGCGCCTCTCGCAGGTCGAAGACGGCGCCGGGAGCGGCGGCGGCGATGCGGGCGAGCACGGCGCGAGCCGGCCAGTTGGCGTCACGGCCGAAGTCCGTGAGTCGATGCAGCAGTCCCGGAGGCAGATCTGTGAGCGCGGTCAGCGCGATGCGCCACACGCGCGCCAGCGCCTCCACATCCGGCAGGGCTCGGTGCGCCGGGCCGCTCGTGGTGACGCCGAACGCGTCCGAGAGGTCCGTGAGGCGATGCGAACGAAGGCGAGGCAGCGCGATGCGCACCACCTCGAGCGAGTCGAGCCAGTCGCCGCGCACCGCATGGCGACCCACGACGCGCTCGATGAACGCCCGATCGAAGCTGGCGTTGTGGGCAACGATGTCGCGATCACCCACGAAGGTGAGAAGCGCCGAGACCGCGGACTCTGCGGAAGGCATCCCGCGGACCATGTCCGAGTCGATTCCGGTGAGCTTTGTGATCTCGGGGGTGATGGGGACGATCGGGTCGACAAGTGTGGAAAATGTCTCGATGATCTCGGGGCCGCGCATGATGGCGGCACCGATCTCGATGATGTGATCGCGATCCGCATCCCAGCCGGTGGTCTCGAGATCGACCACCGCGATCTCGTCGTCGAGGCCGAAGACGGCGGTCAGCGAGCGCTCGGCAAGCGAGGCGTACGCCGCGCGAACGTCGGGGTCTGTCCCAGGGACGAGGTAGGTGTCGAGAGTCTTAAGAGTCACCCGCCGAGAGTAGCACGCGATAGCGACATGAAACGGGGCGACGCGCGACGCCGCCCGGGCACGAAAACCCCTCCCGAAACGCAAGCGAGGCGCCCCGAAGGACGCCTCGCAGAGTCACGATGTGGTGTGTGCGTTACTCGACGGTACCACCCATGACGCGGGACTCGACGAACCAGGTGTCGCCGACCTTCTTGAAGTTCCAGGTGTAGGTGATCGGCATGGCCGGATTCTCCTGCACGGCGGCGACGGAGACGGTGTCGCCGGACTCGACGGGCTTACCCATCTTGTAGCCCGTGATGCCGTACTGCTTCACCTGCGAGGTGTACGACGCGACGTCTCCATAGCTCTTCTGCTTGTCCACGGGAAGCATCTTGTAGGCTTCCTCGAACTTACCGGCGATGACAGCCTCGTTGTAGGCCTTCACGAACGCCTCGGGAGTGGTGCCACCCGGGACCTTGGTCGCGGTCTTCGCGTCGAACGCTACGGGCTCACCCGTCGCGGCGGGAGCGCCACTGGGAGCTGCACCCATCGGCGATGCGCCGGCGTCAGCGCCTGCGGGCGCCGTCGTGTCGAGCGCTGCCAGCTTGGCGGCCTGCGACTGCTGGTACACCAGAACGCCGACGAGGGCAGCCAGGAGAACCGCCACGACCACGAGGGCAATGACGATCGTCTGCTGATTGCTGGATTGAGTCTGATCGGACATGGGCCTTCCTTTCGCAAATGCATACGTGTTGCTTGCCTGAACATTGCACCTGATGTGCCCGCACACTATACCGTCGAGAGTATAGACGCGTACAGCATCCCTAAGGTTCACGAATGCTAGGATTAGCGAATGTCGCGCCAGCGCAGCATATTCGACGTAGTCGGTCCGGTCATGATCGGTCCGTCGTCCAGTCACACCGCCGGCGCGTGTCGTCTCGGTGAGCTCGCCCGCGCCATTCTCGGCAGCACCCCCGCACGCGTCCACGTGCTGCTCCACGGCTCGTTCGCGTCGACCGGACGCGGCCACGGAACCGACCTTGCGCTGATCGCCGGCTTGCTCGGCATGAGGCCCGATGACGAACGGATTCCGCACTCGTTCGATGTCGCCGCCGAGCAGGGACTCGTCTTCGACTTCGCGTTCCACGAGCTTGGCGACGCGCATCCCAACACGGCGGAGTTCGCGTTGACCGATGCGGCCGGTAGGCAGCTCTCGGTGCGCGGCTCATCCCTTGGCGGAGGCGACGTCGTCGTCACCCGCGTGGACGACTACGACGTGGAGATCAGCGGTGACCTGCCCGTGCTGGTCGTTGGCCACCAGGATCGCCCCGGCGTGATCGCCGCAGTCACCAGTATGCTCGCCGAGAGCAACACCAACATCGCGACCATGCAGGTCTCCCGGGAGCGCCGTGGCGCCAACGCGCTGATGCTCATCGCCACCGATGCCCCCGTGGCCGCCGAGACGGTCGCGCTGATCGCTGCTCAGCCCGGCGTCACGAGCGTGCAGCCGGTCTCGGCGGTCTGACGCGCGTCGCGCAGCGGCGATGCGCTGGAACGCTGCTCGGTCGCTGCCTCAGTCGGCGTCGTCAACCGGTCGCCACGCCGGTTCGCCCGCGTACTCGGTGAACAGCCGCATCTCAGGCGTCGCGTGGAATCCCAGGCGTTCGTACAACTCACGGCCCTGATCGCTCGCGTGCAGTGTGATGAGCGGTACCCCTGATGCCGTCGCACAGTCGATCGTCGCGGTCATGAGGGCACGCGCGATGCCTTTGCGCCGATACTCCGGCAGTACGTACATCCCGAGGACGTACGCCTGGCGTCCGGCGAAGTTGCGGGGACTCGGCGGTACCGACTGCCACACCACCACGACGGTAGCGACGGTGACGGGCGACTCGTCGGTTCGCTCGCGGTCGCCGATCGTCTCGGCGACGTACCCGGTGCAGCCACCGCCCGCGAACTGCTCGCGCAGGTACTCCTCGGCGAGAGGGGCGACCAGCGCCAGGCGCTCCTCGTCGGTCCAGCCCAGCTCGCGGAACATGCGCGAGCGGAACTCGACGACGGTGGGGATGTCGTCGGCGGCAGCGGGGCGGATCAGGACGTCATCGGCGATCGGCTGCTCGGGACTCATCGGCGGGTCCTCAGGTCGCGGCGGACTCTGAGCCGATTCTAGCGCGGCGGCCCGAGCCGTCACGTCAACGGCGTGCCCGGATGCTCGTCGTCGTCGATCGCATCATCGCTGGGAAGCGGTGCGTCGGTCGGTCGCGGCACGCTACCGGTCTTGCACGAGCTGCCGCATACCGAGCACGACCCGCTGCAGCCGACAACCTTGAGCGCGTTGCAGCGCGGGCAGCGGACCTCGGGCGACTCGAAGCCGCAGGCGGGGCATGTGGCGAGCACGGTCATCGGCAGGTCCTCACGCGATCCGGAGCACTCTGGCGATGATACCGCCGAGAACGAACGCGAGCCCGATCGAGCTTGCGAACAGCCCGACCGTGTAGCCCCAGCCGCGCTCCTTGAGGACGACCATCGTGCTTGCGATGCACGGCACGAACAGCGTGATCGTGATCATAGCGACGAGCAGCTGGGCCTGCGTCAGCCCCATCGTGAAGAAGCCGGCGGCCCCGAAGTCGCGGCGCACGAAGCCCATCACGAACGCGGCGGCGGCCTCGGCGGGCAGTCCGAGCCAACCCACGGTGAGCGGCTTGGCGACGACGATGACCCACTCGAGCACGCCTGTGACCTGCAGGATCGAGATGAAGGCGGCGCCCGCGAGGAAGAACACGGTGACCTCCTTCATGAAGCCCCACACCTTGACGCCGCTCTTGCGGACGACGTTGTCGAGGCGCGGCATCCGCAGCGACGGCAGGTCGATGAGCAGGTCGGTCGAGGTGCCCGGGACGATCTTGTTCAGCGCAGTCCCCAGAGCCACGAAGATGCCGAGCAGCACACCCAGGTACGCCGCCGAGAACGCCGGCGAGGTCTTGGCCATGAGCGAGGCGATGACGGCTATCTGTGCCGAACAGGGCACCGCGATGGCCATCAACGCCGTCGCGATGAAGCGCTCGCGCTTGGACCCGAGGATGCGCGTGGTCAGCGTGCCCATGGTGATGCACCCGAGGCCGAGGATGAGCGGGATGACCGCACGGCCGTTGAGTCCCATCGAGGTGAGCGAGCGGTCGGTGAGCGCAGCGATTCTCGGGAGGTAGCCGGTATCTTCGAGCAGCGAAAGCAGCAGATAGAACGCGGTCACGAGCGGCAGAATCACCGCGAGCAGGTACGTGGGCGTCATCGTGAGCACGCCAAACTCGCCCGCAAGGATGACGTAGAGCGGCGACTCAGGCGCGAAGACGCGGCCCACGAGCGACTGCACGAGCGGGATATAGTGCTCGCCCATGATGTCGCCCTCGAGGAAGCCGACCACGCCGCCGGCGACCCACTGGCCGATGACGATATACATGAACGCGAGCAGCCCGAGCAGCATCGGCACGCCGGTAAGCGGGTGCATCATCGCGTGCGACAACTTGGCGCTGAAGCCGGCGCCGGTGGTGGTCTCTCGGATCACGTGGCCGCAGATGTCATTGACGCGCGTGCGGCGGCGGACGTAGATCTCGTCGCGGTGGACGCCGGGTTCGATACCGTGACGCTCGCTGACGAACTCGTCGCCCTCGAGCACCATGAGCGCCTCGGCCCGCGAGCCCACCCGTGACGCCATCTCGACGATGTCGGCATCGAGGGTGACATCGGCGTGACCCGTGCGCGAGCGGGCGATTGCCGCGCGAAGCTCATCGAATCCGAGTCCTTCGACGGCGACCGTCTCGACCACTGGCACGCCGAGCAGATCCTCGAGCAGGTCACGGTCGACGGCGACACCACGGCGGCGCGCCTCATCGGCCATGTTGAGCGCGACGACCATGCGCTTGCCCATGTCGACGAGTTGCAGCGTCAGGAACAGGTCGCGCTCGAGGTGCACCGCATCGACGACGTTCACGACGATGTCTCCGGACAGGATGATGTCGCGGGCGACGGTCTCCTCGTCGTTGAAGCTCGAGACGCCGTAGACGCCGGGGGTGTCGATGACGTCGTGCTCCCCCAATCGGCCGCGCGTGAGCTCGACCGTGGTGCCGGGGAAGTTGCTGACGTCGACGTAGGTACCGGTCAGCGCGTTGAAGACGACCGACTTACCTACGTTGGGATTGCCTGCGAGCACGATGGTCTCGCATCCCGGCCGCGCGATGGTGCCCGCGGCGGTGTGGCAGTGCGCCTCACTCATGACCGAACTCCTTTGTGTTGTGCTGGCCGAGCAGACCTGCGTGACGATCGCGACGCCAAAGCGCCGCTCCCGTTCGCTGGAGTCAGCTGCTCAACCTGCGGACGCTGATGCGCTTCGCAAGCGCGCGTCCGACTGCTATTTCCTGACGACCGCTCTTGACCACGAGCGGACCGGCGGGGATTCGGGTGACACATTCGACGCACGCGCCTTCCGCCATCCCGAAGCGCAGGGCCTGCACGCGAGCGTGTCCATCGTCCACCGATACGATCTCGATGCGCTCGCCCTTACGGATGCAATCCAGCGTGCAGACGTCACAAGGGAGCGGCTGCGCTTCGTTGCTGCTGGGCGAGAGACCGGACATCTACGACTCCTCGGGTGCTGTGCGGGTGTGGCTACTTAGTATGTGCTAAGTAATGTGCCACGCGAATACTACGCGCTTTGCACACCTGCGTCAAATGGTGAGTGGATTGGTGAGGATTGAGGGGTCGCTCAGGGACAGCGATAGGCCTCGCGTTAGAGCCCTCGATACACATCTCTGCGATGGCCCACCTTCACCACCCAGACGATAAGTCGGGCGTCCTCGACCGAGTAGACGATGCGGTAGTCCCCTTGGCGAACCCGGTAGCGGTCACCGCCAGCAAGCTTCTCGCATCCGCGCGGCCTCGGCTCATCGGCGAGCCGACCGATTCGCTCCACCACCTGCTGGCGTGCCTTGAGCGGCAACTGCTCGATTTCGCGCACCGCCGACGCCTTGAGCTCAATCGAGTACATGGGCGTCGACCCTAGATCTTGCCGTCGCGCCTCAGCGCAGCCACGAAGTCACCGTACGGGATCGTCGACTCTGCGGCACGCTCCTCGAAGGCCGCGAGGTCCTCGGCGTCCTCAGCGAGTGAGCGACGGATGGCGGAGTTAACCAGGTCGGAGATGCTGCGATCCGTCTCGACGGCCTTGAGCCGGAGGGCGCGGTGCAGATCGGATTCCAAGTACACAGTGGTTCGGCGTGCGTCAGTCATGCAGATCACCTCACTGACACCATAACGCTATGACGTCATAACGTCTACGCCGCCGAAACGGCTGGCGCTCGACTCCCATCAATGCCCACCCGGCCCCACGCGTTACAATCTGGGCGGCGCGCTGCACCCGGCGCGCGATTCATGAGAGGACCTCTGTGGCATACGCGTCATTCGAAGAACTACTTCTCGCCGCCGACGAGCACGGCTCGCTCGGCCGTGCGGCGCTTGCCGCCGAGGTCGCCGAGAGCGGGCTGTCGGCCATCGACGTCCGCGCGCGCATGCGCGAGACGCTCGGCGTGATGCGTGACGCGATCGAGCGCGGGCTCGCTGGCGAGGCTCGTTCACGCTCCGGGTTCGTGGGCGGCGACGCGCGCAAGGTCGCGACCTCCTCGGCGGGGCCGCTCGGCGGTACGTTCGCCGAGACGCTCGCGGCGGCGCTCGCCACCGGCGAGGTCAACGCCGCGATGGGTCGCATCGTCGCAGCGCCCACGGGCGGCGCATCGGGCGTGCTGCCTGCCGTCGTGCTGACGGTCGGCGCCGAGCGTTGCGCGACCGAGGAGGCGCTCACCGACGCACTGTTCGCGGCGGCGGGTGTGGGCGCGGTCATCGCTGCGCGCGCGACGCTCTCGGGTGCGCTGGGCGGATGCCAAGCCGAGATCGGCTC
>JAAXWY010000055.1 GCA_013334745.1 Coriobacteriia bacterium | reverse complement strand
AAGTTAGTGGGATACTCTGACGGTCGGGCGTGAACGGAGTGGATTCTGTGGCGACGATCCTTGTGGTCGACGATAACGAGAGCATCGTCTCGGCTCTCACCGAGTACCTTGAGGCCAGCGGCTACACGGTTGTGACCGCACTTGATGGACCGAGTGCGGTCGTCGCTGCGGAAGCCCACAGCCCCGATCTCGCGCTCGTCGACATCATGCTGCCCGGCATCGACGGCCTGGAGCTGACGAAGCGCTTCGAGGTTCTCGGCATACCGGTGATCCTCGTGACCGCGAAGTCCGATGAGGTTGATCGACTCGTCGGGCTCGAACTCGGAGCCGACGACTACATCACCAAACCGTTCAGTCCGCGCGAAGTGGTGGCTCGAGCGAAGGCCGTGCTCCGCCGCTGCTCGCGACAGAACGTCACAACAAACGTCATCACCGTCGGAGACCTCGTCTTGGACCACGAACGGCGTGAAGTCCAGGCGGGCGGCGAAGTCGTCGAGTTGACCCGCACCGAGTTCGACATCCTCGCCGCCATGGCTGCACATCCTGGACGCGTCTATTCGCGCCTGCAACTCCTCGAGGCATCGTCGGGCGAGGCGTTCGAAGGCTACGATCGCACGATCGACGCGCACGTGAAGAACATCCGCCGCAAGCTGGGCGACGACCCGCGCACTCCGCGCTACGTTCGCACGGTCATCGGCGTGGGCTACAAAGTGGAGGTGTAGCGTGCGCCGAGTCGGCCTGAACCTGCAGGTCTTCCTGTCGATCCTGCTCGTCTCACTCGGTGCCGTGCTCACCGTCGGCCTCGTGGCGCGCAACGCGCTCGCAAGCGCGTTCGACAGCTACCTGGCGACACTACCCACTCCCTCGGGTGACGGGCGCATGCACATGGGCCGCAGGATGCTCGGCGCTGCCGAGCAGACCTTCGTCGCCAGCGTGGACCGAAGCGTTCTCATCGGTGCAGTGGCTGCCGTGGTCATCACGACGATCGTCGCGGTACTGCTCGCCCGGCACTTCAGCCGCCCGATCCGCACGCTCGAGTCGGCTGCTGAGGCGCTCGCAGCCGGTGACCTGTCCCGCCGCGTGACGCCAGCAGGACCCACAGAGGTCGCGACGCTCGGCGATGCGTTCAACCGGATGGCTGACTCGCTCGAAGAGGCCGAGACCTTGCGGCGGCGCCTCGTGGCCGACGTCGCCCACGAGCTGCGTAACCCCATCGCAGCCGCGCGCGTGCACGCCGAGGGTATGGCCGAGGGCGTTCTGCCCCCCACGCAGGCGCGGTTCGACGCGCTCGTCTCCGACCTCGGCCATCTGTCGGTGCTCGTCACCGACCTGCAGCACCTCGCAATCGCGGAGGCCGGCCAGCTGCGCTACGAGGTGGCCGCACTCGACCTTGCCGATCTGGCCCGCCGAGAGACGGCGCGCATCGCCGACTCACGCCCGGGCGACGTCACCATCACCGCGCAGGCAGCAGAGCCTGTCTGGGTCGACGGCGACGAGCTGCGCCTCTCGGAGGTCCTGCGCAACCTGCTCTCCAATGCGATTCGCCACACGAGCACCGGCTCGATCACAGTCACCGCCACGGTGCTCAGTGACGGGCGGGCGGAGGTGCGCGTGACTGACACCGGCGAGGGCATACCCGCCGAGGACCTCCCCTACGTCTTCGAGCGCTTCTACCGTGCGGACACCGCGCGTGCGACCGACACCGGTGGCGCGGGCCTCGGACTTGCCATCTCACGCCGGATTGTCGAGGACCACGGGGGCGAGGCGTTCGCCGAGAACACGGCGGGCGGCGGGGCCATCGTCGGATTCTCGATGCCTGCAGCGCAGAAGCCGACCGCTTAGCCGCTGGCGACCGTCGGCGCTGCTCCCGCATCTCCCGTACCAGCCATCGCATACCCTTTGGGGTATCGTATCGGCTATCATCGGAGGCCCTACCTCCCCGGGAGTGCTCATGGCGCACGAGAAGTTCAACCCCGCACACCTCGATCGACTCAACGACCCCGGTCGGCTACTCGACATGCCGCCTGACGCGATGTGGGCCGCGTTGGGCAACCCATCGCCCAAGGTCATCGTCGACATCGGTGCCGGAACCGCCGTCTTCTCATGCCAGTTCGCCGAGCGGGCGCCCGAGGCGATCGTGTACGCGGTCGACACCGAGCCCACGATGGTGCGCTGGATGATCGAGAACCGCCCTCCCGCGGTGTGCGAGCGTGTGCGGCCCCTGCTCAGCAGTGAGCGCGCGGTCCCCTTGCCGACCGGCGAGTCCGACCTGACGGTCATGATCAACCTGCACCACGAACTCGTCGAACCGATCGAGACCTATCGCGAGGCGCTGCGCCTGACCCGTATCGGCGGCCAGTTGCTGGTCGTCGACTGGCATCCCGATGCGCTCGACAAGGGGCCGTCGGTCGACATCCGTGTCTCCCCCGAGCAGATCGCCGAAACGGCGAGGGCTGTGGGCTTCACTGAGACTGTCATTCACCCCCAGCTCATGCGGCACTCACTCGTCACGGCGCGCAAGCCCGCCGTCTGCGGGCTGTAGGTCCCCGCGACGGACCCGGCGTGGGCGCGTATCGACCCCTACGCACCCACGGGCCGCCAATGCCCCGCCCTGCCGCAACACAAAGGAGCGGCGCCCGTCGAGGCACGCCGCTCCTTGATTCGTCGTTCGGTTACTACTGAGCCGGCTGCTCAGCGAGCTTCTCGGCGATGAAGTCACGCAGGTCGGTGTGGACGTCAAACCCGTAGATAGGTGCGAGGTCCTTGATCTTGCTGCTCATCTCTTCGGGCTTCACGCCGTACTTCTCGGTGAAGACCTCCTCCGGGATACCGGTGACCTTGGAGATCTCGGCGAAGGTCATCGAACCCTTGATGTCCTCGACGTTGATGGTGCCACCGGCCTGCTCGACCGTCTTCTCGAGCGACGGCATCGTCCAGGCGAAGCTACCTGTGACCGTCGGCAGTCCGATTCCCACGGCTACCAAGGCGACGGTCAGACCGAGCACCATCGTCGGCGACAGAGACTTCGCGGGCGCCGGGCCGGAGGAGACCACGAGGGTGTCCTTGACCGGGCACACGTTGACGCACTCGTTGCAGTTGATGCACTCGGCGTCGTTGACGACGTCGACGGTGGAGACCTTCACGTTGACCGGGCAGACCTTGTCACACAGCTTGCAGTCGGTGCAGGTCGAATCGTTGCGGCGCACCTTGAAGATCGACAGACGTGAGATCGCGCCGAGCAAGCCACCCATGGGGCACAGGTACTTGCAGAAGAAGCGGTCATACACGACGGAGCCGATGATGCTGACGACGAGCACGCCGAACCCGATCGCAAACTCGGCGAGCAGTTCAGCGGAGGTCAGATGCATCCACGCAACCCAGGGGTCGTACGGGCGGATGACGAGCGAAGCCGCCTGCCAGCTCCACACCGCGAAGAACACGAGGATGGCGTACTTGAGGAACCGCGCGGGCTTATCGATCGCGGCGGGCATCTGGGGACGCTTGCCCTTGAACAGCTTCAGGCCGATCTTGGCCGCGAACTCCTGAATGGCGCCCAGAGGACAGATGTAGCCGCAGAACGCACGGCGGAACACGACCGCGATCGCGAGCGTCACGCCGAGCAGAATCACGCTCGAGACGGCGACACGCTGGATCAGCGTCGCCGACGTGATGAGCGTCCAGAGCGTCTCGATGCCACCGAACGGACACAGAGCGTCAACACCGACGACCTTGACGCCGCGCTGGTGAGCGATGCCGATGCCTGTGATGATTGCGAGCCCGATGCCGAGAACGACAAGACGCAGATTGCGGCTCGCCCGCTGCGCCGGCTTATCGCTCTTCGTGCTGGTTCTAGCCGTGCTCGAGACCTGCGTCTCGTTCGAATCTGCTGACACGTTGCTGCCTCCTCGTTCGACGTCTGTACCCCCTCAGGTATACGCAGATGCCGTGAACGTGGTGTGAACGTGCGAGCCGCTTCGTGTGAACGCCAGACCCCATCAGTGCCGTGCCCGTGCGCAGCGACGGGGGAGGATGTCAGCTATCTCGGGATGAACATGGCGTACGCGAGACTCTGAAGCCCGTCGCGCGACATGCGCACCGCGACCAGGCACTGCTTGCCGCGAACCTGCTCAGGCACGTCCCGTCGCACGTCGACCACTCCGCGGTTGTCGGTGTAGGTGACGTCACGAAACCGCTCGTCACCGAACTCCCACGAGACCTCGACCAGCGCACCGGCGAACGGGTCGCCATTGCGGTGGTCGCCGTGAATCGAAACCATAAGCGGCTTGCCTGCACGGATATCGCCGGGTGCTTCAACGTGCCGCACGCCGACAGGCGACCCGCCGGCAACTCCCCAGACATCCTCGAGCCGACCCATGTCCCGTGAAAGCCTCGCGGTCTCGGAGTCCTCAAATGAGATCCCGGCGTGCTCCGCCGCTGCTGCCGTGTAGGTGGGTTCAAGAGTGATGCGAGGGATGAGGCCCTCTCGAAACGCCCGCACGGCAAACAGCGCCGCGGGCGTCACCAGCAGAACCAAGATGAGGGTGGCTGGTCGTGCCCGACCCCTCCGTGAGCGCAGAAACCGTCTGATGCCGAACATCGTCCTTACCCCTAAGGCTCCTGACCACACGCCGCGCGCGGCGTAGGTCCCCTCTAGTGCCCCACGTTGCCGCAGATCGCCGGTCCCGCATGCCGGTGCGGGAGATCTGCTTACCTGTATCGGCAGACTACTTCGTCGTGCGTAGTATCTTGCCCGGGAAGATCCCGACGTTGGGGATCTCCACCTGGACGTCATCGCCGGTGATCCGAATGAGGAATGGCACCGCGTCGTCGCCCTTCACGTTCTTCTTGTTGTATCGCCCTTTGACGTTGGGCGCCGTCGCCTGTATGTCGAGCGAGGCCATGCCCTTCAGCTTCATCGAGCCGGCTCCGGCCACGATCGGGTCACCCACCGGCTCGCCGGTCAGCAGCGAAGCGAGCGGCTCGTCAACGATTATGAACCGGAGGCTCTGGTCCCTCCCGATGCCCGAGACCGTGCCGAACGACTTCACGATCGACGCCGGCCCCTTGTACTTCCCGTCGATGGAAAGCGAGGCGTGACCGTTGTAGATCCCGCCCATCTGCATGCCGCCTCCGGACGCGAACATGTCGAGCTCATACTCGAACGTCCAGCCTTCGACCTTCTGAGTCTCAGTCCCGCTCACCTTGATAGTGAAGTCGACTTCTTTGCCTCGCTGCTTGGCGCGATCGGTGAACGCCTTGTCGATCGCGGCCTTGTCTTCCTCACTCGTCGTGTATGCCGAGAACCCGTCGACCTGCGCGGTCAGCATGGTGTTGCCGTCTCGCACGAGGCGCTGGGTCGGGATGATCTGCGTCGAAACGCCATCGTCGGCGATGCGCACGATCGTTGCGTTCGCGGGGGCCTTGCCGGGAAGCAGAAAGCCGACCAGGCACGGCTGCGTGGGCGCCGCCTTGCTCGTGTCCACGTAGATTCCGGTCGACAGCGGCTTCTTCACGCCGGCCGGCGCCTCGGAAAGCGCGGTCACGGTCCACTGGCTGCCCGCCGCCGCAGCTCCTGCGGGGACGGATACAGCGGCGGTCGCCTCGCCGAGAGAAACAGCGACACCGCCGCCCTGCTCGGAGATGGGCAGCGGCACGCTCGCGGACTCATCGAGTTTGAACGCTGTGGGCGCTGAGGCCGCCGATGGCGAACCGGCTCCTGCCTTGGTGCCCGATGATGATCCCCCGCCACAGCCTGTGAGTGCCGTCGTTGCGATGGCCACACAGACCATGCCAGCAAGCCACGAAGCTCGCATGTCTCCCCCAGTGTGAACGTGACGCCCTAGGCAGATGGTACCGCCACCACGGCATGGCGCAAGTCCGATGAACCGCCCGACCCGCAAACGGTAGCCGGGCTTCCCCCGGCAGCGGAGTGCCGCTAGACTCTCCCTCGGTACGCGCGCGCCACTTCGATCGGGCCGCGCACAGTGGCACCGGGAGGCGCCATGTTCAAGACCATCATCGAGCCGTTCCGCATCAAGACCGTCGAACAGATCAACATGACGACGCGCGAGCAGCGGCAGGAGATGATTCGCGAGGCCGGATACAACATCTTCGCCTTGCGTTCCGACGATGTGATCATCGACCTGCTCACAGACTCGGGAACCGGCGCCATGAGCGCCAATCAGTGGGGTGGCGTCATGCGGGGGGACGAGTCGTACGCGGGCAGCCCGTCGTACTTCCGGTTCCGCGATTCGATCAACGACATCACCGGCTTCGAGCACATCATCCCCACACACCAGGGCCGCGCCGCTGAACGCATCCTGTTCTCGGTGATGTGCAAGGAAGGCGACGTCGTCCCCAACAACAGCCACTTCGACACGACCCGCGCGAACGTGGAGTTCCGCGGCGCAATCGCGCTGGACCTGCCTTCACCCGAGCTCGCCGACATGGACTCGGACTTCCCGTTCAAGGGCGATATGGACCTCGACGGGCTGCGCGCCGCCTTCGCCGAGTTCGGGGCGGCACGCATCCCGCTCGTCATGATCACGGTCACCAACAACTCCGGTGGCGGTCAGCCCGTCTCGCTCGGCAACATGAGGGCGGTTGCCGAGATCTGCCGACAGTACGACACGCCGCTGTATCTCGACGCGTGTCGCCTCACCGAGAACGCGTACCTGATCAAGCAGCGCGAGCCAGGCTACGCCGACAAGACCGTGCGCCAGATCGTCCGCGAGATGTGTGACCTCGCCGAAGGTTGCACGATGAGCGCGAAGAAGGACGCCATCGTGAACATGGGCGGCTTCCTCGCCACCCGCAGCGCAGAGCTCGCGCAGGAGCACCGCGTGCTGCTCATCCTCACCGAGGGCTTCCCCACCTACGGCGGGCTGTCCGGTCGCGACCTCGAGGCCCTGGCCATCGGCATGCAAGAGGCCGTCGAGGAGGACTACCTCCACTACCGCATAACCTCGACGCGCTACGTGGGCCAGCACCTGCGTGACGCCGGCGTGCCGCTCCTGTGGCCTCCCGGAGGTCATGCGATCTATCTGGACGCGAAGCGGATCGCGTCGCACATCCCGCCGACGCAGTACCCGGGCGTCGCGGTCGCGAATGCGATGTACGAGCTCGGTGGCGTGCGTGCCTGTGAGATCGGGACGCTCATGTTCGGCCACCGTGACCCCGCCACAGGTGAAGAGGTCGCCGGTCCGCGTGAGCTCGTGCGACTCGCGATCCCGCGTCGGGTCTACACGCAAAGCCACATGGACTACGTCATCGAGGTCGTCGCGAGGGTCTACGAGGAGCGCGAGTCGCTCCCCGGATACCGGGTCACCGAACAGGCCCCGTTCCTGCGGCACTTCTCGGCGAAGCTGGAGCCGATCTCGTAAGGGTCGAACCGCCTGCGGATGACGACGAACACACGAAGGCCCGCCGACGATGGCGGGCCTTCGAATGTTCTCGTCGACGATGGGAGCTACTGCGCCAGGTAACCGCCGTCGACGACGTACTGGCTGCCGGTGACGAACGATGCCTTGTCGGTGAGCAGCCACACGATCACCTCGGCGACCTCCTGCGGAGTCCCGAACCTGCCCATCGCGTGCTTCGATGCGATGAAGTTGTAGGTATCGTCACCCTTCTGGATGCCCGCGCTCGAGACCAGCGGCGTCTCGATGAAGCCGGGGTGCACCGAGTTCACTCGCACGCCTTGCGTCGCGTACTCAAGCGCGGCGTTCTGAGTCAGACCGACCACGCCGTGCTTCGCAGCAACGTACGCGCTCGACATCGCGAAGCCCACGAATCCGAGGATCGAGCTGATGTTGACGATCGAGCCTCCACCCGCAGCAACCATGGCGGGTAGCTGGGCACGCATGCCGTAGAAGACGCCGGAGAGATTGATGTCGATGACCTTCTGCCATCCATCTATCGGGTACTCGCCGGTCAGGCCGGCGGGCCCACCGATTCCGGCGTTGTTGACGGCGAGATGCAGCGCACCGTACGTGTCGACCGCGAACTTGACGAGGGCGTCTGCGTGGGCGGGATCGGCGACGTCCGCGTGCATGAACGAAGCAGTCCCGCCAGCGGCCTCGATCATGGCGACTGTCTCGGCACCGTGATCGTCGACGACGTCAGAGACAACGACCTTGGCGCCCTCGCCAGCCATGAGAAGCGCGGCTTCACGCCCGATTCCCGAACCGCCACCCGTGACGATTCCAACCTTACCTGCGAGCAATCCGCTCATGAGAGACTCCTTCCGGTACTCCCGCGAACCTCGAGCGTGGACGCCCTATTCGCGGAACCATCGCTTCGCTGCCGGGCAAACGCGATGTGGAAGGTATGTACCCCGGATTGGAGCCGCGACACTCTTTTGGAATGTGGAGATACGGTAGCGTTACTCCATCGCGCGCAGATACGGATAGGGGTTCACCGGATAGCCACGCGGCTCGATCTGTAGGTGCAGGTGCGGCGCACCACCCGAGGCGTTTCCGGTCGAACCCACGTAGCCGATCACCTGACCGGCCTTCACGCGACCGGACCGAACCGCCCATCCGTCGAGGTGTGCGTAGTAGAACTGCCAGCCGTTGCTGCCGTAGAGACGGGTCGTCTTGCCGCCGAGGCCCCCGTACTTCGATGTCACGCGCCCGGACATGATGGCGACGATCGGCGTTCCGCGTGGGGCCATGACATCGGTACCTTGGTGCCGCCGACGACCTCCGCTTCGCGAGGCCCCCCACGTGTTTGAGTAGTAGTAGGAACCGACGACGGGAAACACCATCCCGTTGGGGCCGGGAACCGCCATCTGGCCGTCGGGGCGATTGGCGCCACCACGCATCGCGTCGAGTTGTGCCTTGACCTTGAGGAACTCGGCCTGTTTCGACTTCAGACGCGCTTCGAGACGATCACGCTCGGACTTGAGCGACGCCAGAGCGCGAGCGCTGGACTTGCGCTCCTTGACGAGCGCGGCCCGCTGAGACCGGAGCACGTTCCGAGTGCCCTTCACGTCCATGACCGCCTGCGCGTCAGATGCATTGACCCGGCGCATGTAGTCCAGTCGCGTGACGAGGTCGTCGAAGCTCGACGCGCCCATCATGAACTCGATGAAGGTGTAGTCACCGCGCCGGTAGATCGAGGCCGCATGCGAGCTCAGGCGCTTCTGCGCCTTGCGCAGCTTCCTCTGGGTCGATGCGATCTTCTTGTCGGTCCGGGTGATGCGGACTTCGGTCTCGTCCAGCTCCCAGTAGGCGCGGTCGAATGCCGCACCGGCCTCGCGGGTATCGGCCTTGAGCGCGTCGAGCTGCGCCTTGAGTTGCGTGGCGGATGCCGCGAACGCCGGAAGGGGCATCGCGAACACGCACACAAGGCAGATCGAGATGAGCAACGCGCGTAACCGAGCCACAGGCACGCTCCCATTGACGGCACCGCGTTCATGGTAACCCCGAGTAGGCCGACTCGCATACGCGGCCGCGTCCCGGATTGCGCTTCGCCCGCGCAGAAGCACCGCCGCGCGAACGCACAAAGGCCCCGGGGAGGACCCCGGGGCCTTCCGGTGACGCTGCTCAGTGGTGCCTAGCGATACACGCGCCCCCGCGTGAAGTCGGTCTTGATGACGGCGGCTGCACGGTTGCCGCGCTTGACGGTCAGTTTCGCACCGTATCCGGGTGTCATCACGCTCGATACGGCGTTGCCGTACGCCGACCAGTCGTATATGTACATGCCGAATCGAGTGTCCGCCCAGTTTCGTGTGTCATCGAACGTTGGAACGGCCGGCTTGCCCGAGAAGCGCACGGTCTTCCCCCACCTCGTGATGCCATTGCTGATCGACGCCGAGCGTCCAAACGCGGCGTCCTGCAGCTGAATGCGGGTTCTGAACGGCACCTGACGTGTCGGGTAGCCCGAAGCTCTCTGCGTGACGAGCGTCGGATTCGCATCCACGAGGCTCAACTGGCCCGCCCATGGGTGGTCGAGGACCCAGTTGTCGGCGTACTGCGTGTCCCGGTACCACACGAGCATGCCCGGGCTCGCCCTGAAGAACTGCGCCTTGTTGGAGTACGGGTCCGGGTAGTTGTACCAGGAGTTCATCGACACGTCGAAGCCGCTCGCCTGGCGCCACTCGGCGATGTAGTAGTGAATCGCACTGTACGTGTCGTACCCCGTCGAAGTCGTCCACCCATCGACCGTCCAGCCCACGTCACTCGTACCGTCGTCCGAAAACGCGCCAAGAGACATCTCGTCGACGGCCCAGCCCGGACGGGCGAGTCCGCCGTCGGTCAGGTAGCGCAGACGCACCGTGACGGTCATCCCCTGATACGCGGACAGGTCGTATGACGCCTGCACCCAGCCGTCTGACTGTCCCGAGATGCCGCCGGTGCCATCCGCTGCGATCGAGCTTGGGATGGTTTGCCAGTCGCCAGGACCCGGGTCGGCGACGGTCGTGACCTGCACGTAGCCGTAGTCGTAGTCGGCCTCGATGTCGTACCAGGTCCAGAACCGAAGGGTGGGGTCATCGGCCGGAACCGCAAGGTCGCGACCGAGGGTGGCATCGAGGTTGTCCCCCGAGCCGGAGTACCAGAACGTGCCGCTGAGCGGATCGGTGATGTAGACCGAGTAGTCCTTCTCGGGAAGCTGCACCTTGATGGCCTTGTCGGCGGTTCCGGCGGCCGAGGTGTTGCGCAGCGGCTGCTCGAGCACCGGGTCGCCCGGGTAGACGACCGTGGGCTCGGACCATCCGAGCGCCCACTTCTCCCACGCGCTGAGCGCTGAGGGACTCGTACCGAGCGGAGCGCCAGGGGCACCGAGCCAGCTGCCGGAGCTCATGAGCGTCCAGAAGCCGGTCGACGACTCGCCCGAGTAGATGGTGTCGTACTGGTCCGGAAGACCGAGGTCGTGGGCGAACTCGTGCACGAAGACGCCTACCGTGCCGTCCTCGGGCTCGATGGTGTACGGACCGACCCAGACGCCCTTCTCGCTGGTGGGCACGCCACCGTAGCCGGGACCACCGTTACCGTAGTCGGCCCACCACGAGTGCGACCAGATCGCATCCTCGCCCTGCGCGCCGCCGCCGGCTTCTTCGCCGGCGCCTGCGTGGATGACCATGAGGTGGTCGACGTAGCCATCGGGCTCATCGATGTCTTCGTCGTTGTCCAGGTCGTATGGATCCTGGACGTCGTAGTCCGACCAGTTGACATCGGTGGCTTCTGCCACGGCATCCTGGACGACCCGCCAGACCGGCCCATTGAGGTCATCCCCATCGCCGGAAGGATCGTTGGCGCCGTAGTAAGCCTCGGAATGCGGGACGGTCACCCACTCGGAGGTGACGTCGCCAACGGGCATGTACGTGCCGCCCGACTGCTCGAGGAAGTAGTTCGAGAATGACTTGGCCCCGAACGACTGATCGAAGAGCATGCTCCGGTAGTGATCTGCCGAGAAGTCCGGGATCCAGTAGGTCGTGTTGTCGTCACCCGTCGGCTGCGAGATCTCGTTGTGAAGCGGCCCGCTGGTCGTGCCGCTCGGGCCGTCGTCGGACCCGGCGAACTCGACCAGCAGCACGAGCACCTTCTCGGTCTCGACTTCCGGCTGGCCGTTGTAGGCGCTCGCTGCGCCGCTGATGCCTCGCGACTCCCCCTCGGTCGCCGCACGCTGCGCGAGCGGGTTGCCACGCTCCTCGGGAGCGCCGTTGAAACGCCCGGCGAGGTAGAGCTGGTAGGCAAGCTGCTGAGTGGCGGCCGGTGCGTTCTTGGGAATCACACCTCGCGCTTTGAGCGACTTCATCAAAGCGGCTTCCTTGGGCGGCATCGCCGAAGCGACCGCCGGGATTGCCATCGCCACCGCAAGCACCGTGGCAACCAACGCGAACAGGAAACGTCTGGTCATGAAACGACCCCCTCCTCCGCGGGTTCGAGTCACACTCGGACCCCCCTCCGAGATGCCTGGCGCGTGGTCGCGACCAGCACAAGTCACATCGTACCCCTACATTCGAGCTTGTGGATGGCGAGCGCTCAGGTCAGGCATCGACCACTCGGCCGGGCAGATCACGCACGAACCACAACGCCACGAGCGCAAGAAGAGCCAGGACACCAACGGCTCGTTTCAGCGCGTCGATCTGTGCAATCTCGTAGTCGGTGACAACCTGATCGACCTGGTCGGCGGGTAGCTTCTTCGCCGCTGCCTCGCGAACCACCGAACTCGGTACGAAATCCAGACCCGAGGTGCGAGCCGTCTCGGCGGCCGCAGCGACACCGGCCGGCAGGTCGGGGTTGTCTCGGATGGTCGCCACGAAGCCGGTGCCCAGCGACGAGATCAGCATCGCGCCGATCAGCGCGGTGCCCAGTGAGGCGCCGAGGTTCTGCGCCGTGCCCTGAAGCCCTCCGACTTCGCTTCCCCGCTCCGCAGGAACAGACGAGAGATTGACGTTGGAGAGTTGCGACGCGAGCAGACCGAGCCCCGCGCCGAGCAGACCGAGCGCCACCCCAAACTGCACGGAGCGCAGCTGTGTGTCGATGCTGACCTGTAGCGCGATCTCGGACAGCAGCATCGCGATCACGCCGACCCTCACGATCGCGCGAGGCGAGTAGCGCGTCGACAGCGATGACCCCCCAAGCGCGAAGACGAGCAGCGCCCCGGAAAGCGGCATCAACCGCAGTCCGGTCGCGAACGCGTCCAGGCCAAGCACGGTCTGCAGGTACAACGGCAGTACGAAGAAGGTGCCGGCCACGATGATCTGCTGGACCATCAGCATCGAAAGTCCGGCCTTGAGGTTCGCAATCCGCAGTAGCGCGAGATCCAAGAGCGGCTCTGCTCCGCTGCGCTGAACGCGTTGCTCCCAGCGAACGAAGCCTGCGATGAGGCCGACGCCCGCGAGGATCAGCCACATCACCGGTGAGTAGCCCAGCGGCGCAAACGGCTTCCCGCCGATCTGTGGAACGCCTGCGGTCGGCGTGACCCAGCCCCACTGGCTCGACTGCAGCACGCCGTAGACGAGAGCGCCCAAGCCGAGCACGGACAGCACCGAACCGGGGATATCGAAACGCTCGCTGGTGTCGGGGGTCGGCGATGCGAGCCTCCGCGATGCGATGAGGATGCCCGCGCACATCGCCGTCTCGACGCCGAAGACCAGGCGCCAGGTCGCGTACGTGGTCACGAGGCCGCCAATGATCGGACCCGCTGCTGCTGCCGCGCCTGCGATGCCGCCGATGATGCCGAAGCCCATTGCGCGCCGCTGCCCCGAGTAGTTCGCCGAGATGAGCGCGACGATTGCGGGGATGACGAGCACAGCTCCAAGGCCTTCGAGAAGCGACCAGCCGAGGAGAAGGAAGCCGAGGTTGGGTGAAAGCGCCGTCGTGAGCGACCCGGCGCCGTAGATGACAAGCCCGATCGCAAACGCGCGCTTGGCACCGAGACGGTCACCGAGCTTGCCGCCCGTCAACATGAACGCCGCCATGACCAGCGTGAATGCGGTGATCGCGGTCTGAATCCCGACGACTGTCGTACCGAGGTCCTCGACGATTCGCGAGATCGAGACGTTCATGACCGTCGCGTCAATCACCATCACGAACTGCGCTGCACCGAGCAGCGCGATGATGCCCCACCCCTCGGAGTTGCTCGTGCCAACGTCAGCCTTCGGCATCCGCCGTCCCTTCAACCGATTCGAACGAGTTCGGTACGACCGTAGTACGGGGCACCTCAGTCGTGTTTGTACCCCAACGTAGCAGGACCACGGACGCGAGATGCGTCCGTGGTCCTGGTAAGCGCGGCCCGGCAGCCGCCCTTACGGGGTGATCGCTCCGGACAGGTCGCTGTCTATCGTCAGCTCCGCTCCGGATCCGAGGACCTGGATGCTCGCGTTGCTGATGCGGTTCTGGTGGTCGTAGTACTGCGTCAGGCTCGACGGCGTCATGCCCGTGAAGCGCAGATGGTAGCTGCCCACAGGAAGCGAGAGCGTGTAGACGCCCAGTGCGTTGGTGAACACGCCGCGCACGTAGGCATGGGTCGTGGCGTTGAACGCCGTGACCACCACGCGGTTCATCGGCACTCCGACGTTGGTGATGGTGCCTGAGATGGTCTGGACCGTGACAGGCGTCGTGGGTGCCAGGTCAGAAGACACCGTCGTCATCAGGCCGGCGGTGACCGTCACGACGGCCGCGTCGGTGATGTTGACCTTGTGGTCGAAGTACTGCGTCAGGCTTGCAGGCGTCGTGCCCATGAAGCGCACGTGGTAGGAGCCTGCCGGCAGCGAGCCGAGCGTGTAGTTGCCCAGTGCGTCGGTGTAGACGCCCTTGACGTCCCTGTGCGTCACCGCGTCATAGGCCGTGACCACGATGTGATCGAGCGGCGCCCCCAGGTTGGTGACGTTGCCGCTGATGCCTTGCGTGCTGGGCGGTACGATCGGTGATAGGTCACTTGAGACCGTGATCGACTCGCCGGCCACGGCACTGAGCGTGGTCGCCTCGCTGATGGTCAGCGTGCGGTCGTAGTACTGCTCGAGGTTGGCAGGTGTCGTACCCATGAAGCGCACGTGGT
>JAAXWY010000054.1 GCA_013334745.1 Coriobacteriia bacterium | reverse complement strand
GGTCGACCAGCGGCGTCAGGTCGTCTGAGAGCACCAGTCGCTCGCCGACGTGGTTGCGCACGACCTGCGCGTCCACGATCTTCTTGACGTGCTGGTAGTACTGCTCGAGGCCTTCAGCGAGCACACCGTCGGCTGCACGCGTGAACCTGATGTGGTGATAGCCGTTGAGCACGCGCATCGTGTAGTGGCCGTTGGCGTCGGTGAAGACGCTTGCCTCCCACGCATCCGTGCTGGCGTCAAAGGCGGTCACCACGATGTGGTTCAGCCCGATACCACCGGCCGTGATCGTGCCTTCGATGGTCTCGAGAGTGCGCGAGACCAGCAGGGTCACCACGGCGGGCTCGGTACGATCCTCGCCACCGTCGCTACCGCGATACACGAACGAGTCGGCACCTGTGTAGTTGGCGTCGGGCACGTAGGTGAAGGAGCCGTCGGCCTCGAGAGTGACGTCACCGTGGGACGCACCGCTGACAAGCTCAGCACTGGCCACGTTGACGTCGTTGGCGAGCACGCCTGAAGCGGCGATCGTGTTGGTCTCGTTAGCTGAGACGGTGAAGGTATCGGGATGCGCCGCAAACTCACGGAACGTCGCGGTGTAGGTCGCGTTCTCAGTCACGTTGGCGTCGGTGCGGTTCGATGACGTGCCGGTGTCGGACCACTCGACGAATCGGTAGCCGGAAGCTGCGACGGCGAGGACCTCGGTGCCGTCGGTGCCGTAGTCGACCGTCTGTGCAGCAGACCCTTCGATCGAGCCGCCTTCGCCGGCCAGGTAGGTCAGCGTGCGGGTATCGGGCGCGAAGTTCGCCGTGATGGTCACGTCAGCCGAGACCGGACCGAACACAAGCGGATTGGTCGTCGTGGTCTCGAAGCCGCCGGTTCCGGTCCAGTCCACGAAGTGATGACCCACCGCGGGATTGGCGGTGACTGTGGTGGTGCTGGAGCCGTACTCGACCAACTGCGAGGTCGTGCCCTCGAGTGAACCGCCTTCGCTGGCGCCGAACTCGACGCGTGCTCCGGAGGATTGGACGGTGACAGTGAAGCGACCGGTCTCGCTCACGTTGCCCGCACGGTCATACGCGACGTACTCGCATGTGAACGTACCCGGGTCGGCTGTGACGAAGTCGATCGTTGCGGTGTCGCCGGCGACGGATGTCCAGTCGGGACCGTCCACGTCGCGCCACTCGATGCGATCGACGCCGGAACCACTGTCAGCGCCCGTGATCGTGGCCTGCTGGTTCGAAGTGTAGGTTTCACCGTCGGTCACGCCGGACATCTCGACGGTAGGAACGGCCGTGTCGATGTTGACCTGCATGGTCGAGGTGGGGCCACCGAACCCAGCGGCGGTGGGACGGATGTGGAAGTAGTAGGTGCCGTCTGCAAGCGGTCCGAACTGAGCAGCGCTGGGCGGCTTGCTGCCAAACATCACGCCAAGCTTGCCCTGCCAACCGAGGTCGGGGTCGTACGCCTCGGTGGTGAAGGCCACGTCGTCACAGCCGTCATCGTTGAAGTCCGCGGCTGTCACGCCCCATCCGAGGGAGGAGACGGCGTGGAACTCCGGATTGCCATAGAAGTAGCCGCTGCCATCGTTGATGAACAGCGAGACGCCCCGGTTGTCGTCATCGGTCGTCACGATATCCAGTGCGCCATCGCCATTCGCGTCGCCCACAGTGATGCCGTAGTTGTAGTACTGCGGCATGTTGTACCAGGTCTCGTTCCAGGAGCCGTCGTTCGTGTTGAGCTTGATCTTGAGACTGCTGTTGCCGCCGCCCGCGATCGCGATGTCCGGCGAGCCGTCGTCGTTGAAGTCGGCGACCTTCACCGAGCCGCCCGAGGGATTGTTGTAGGTGTCCTCGAACGCGAGGGACCAGCCCTCATCGTTCCCGGCCATACAGATGCCGTACTGGGTGTTGACGACAATCTCATCGCTACCGTCGCCGTCCCAGTCGCCTGCAGCGATGGAGCCATACAGCAGGTAGTCACTTGCTCCGTCGTTCGCGTACACCGTCTCGTGAGTGCCGAATCCACCCTCACCGTCGTTGTACAGCACCTGGAAGTAGGCGTAGTTTCCGCCGTCGCTCACGGTTGCCAGGTCAGGTAGGTTGTCGTTGTTGAAGTCACCCACGGTCAACCCGTCCGGAAGGTTGAGGCCGCCGAACTCGACCTGGTCCTGGAACGTGCCGTCACCGTTGCCCAAGAACAGGCCGATCGACCCGCTATCGTAGTTGCTGACAGCGAGATCCGCGTGTGTGTCGCCGTTGAAGTCGGCGCTGACGATCCCTCGCGGTGTGGTACCCGTTGTGGGATGCGTCGCGTGAGTGGCGAACGTGCCGTCACCGTTGTTGAGCTGAATCGTCAGCTGCGCGCTGTTCGCGTCGGCCGTCGCGAGGTCGGGGGATCCGTCCTCGTCGAAGTCCGCCGAGACCACGGTGCGCGGACCGCTACCGGTGGGATAGATCACCGGGTCGGACAGAGTCAAGGCTGCCGGAGACGCCGCATCCCCGCCGAACATCACCGCGACGCCGTTCTCGTCGTCTCCGGCGCACACGTCGTCGTGGCCGTCACCGTTGAAGTCTGCGGTCGCGACGCCATAGCCGAGCAAGTAGGCGTAGAAGTCCTCCCTATCGGCGAAGTCACCCTCGCCGTCTCCAACCCATACCGAGAACGTACCCTCGTCTTCGTTGACGCTGACGATGTCGAGGTGCCCGTCGTCGTTGATGTCGCCGGTGGCCGCCCCGTACTCGCAACACGAGATCTGATCGAGAGTAATCTGGCGCGACTCGAAGAAGTCACCGTCATCCGCAAAGATCACGGACATGTAACCGTCACTCTCATCGGGCAAGACGATGTCGTCGTGACCATCTTCATTGAAGTCGCCTACCGCAACGGAGCCTTCCGGGTAGGCGTCTGTGTAGACGACCGCCTGGTTCGAGAAGGAGACATCGCCGGGCTCGTATATCTCGGCGTACGCGATGGTCGCGCTGTTATAGGTCGCATAGACGACGTCAAGATCACCGTCACGGTCCAGGTCTGAGAGCTTGATTCCGCCCTCACCGGACTCGTCGGTACCCCAGTACTCACCGTCCGGGAAGGCGCCTGTGCCATCACCGAACTCGATCTTGAACTCGCTGTTCGAGAACGAGGAGACGGCGAGGTCAATGTTGCCGTCCTGGTCGATGTCGCCTGCGGCGATCTCCCACGGCTCAGCCACGGTCTCGAACGTGTTCAGCATCGTGAAGTCGCCTGCACCGTCACCTGTGAGGATCGAGATGGTGTAGTCGTCGTAGTTCGCCACGGCGATGTCGACATGACCGTCGCCCGTGAAGTCCGCGATCGCGATGCCACTGGGCTCGCTACCGACATCCAAGGTGCTGGAGCCGCCGTCGAACCCGCCCGTACCATCGTTGAAACGTATCGTGATGCATGCGTCCCAGCGATCAGACGTCACCATGTCCGGGTGGCCGTCCTCGTTTAGGTCGCCGGTCGCGACGTACTCGCTGTCGTACTCGGTGTCATACGAACGCCAGCTGTTGAGCAACCCGGCGCCCACCGTTGGCTTGATCTCGTCTGTGAGGTCGGGAACCGTGTTCGGATCCTGATCGAGCAGGTAGGAGTAGCCCACGGTGTTGAGCTTCGTCCAATCGAAGCCCGCAGTATCGTTGTTGTACCAGGCCTCGGGATCGGGATGTGTGGGCGAATTGAGCCCTTCCACACCGCCAACCAGCGTGAACGACAGTGAGCCATCGACCGTATTGCCTGCGAGGTCTTCGGCATGCCAGGACAACGAGTACGTGCCGGGTTCAGTGGGCATCGTAATCGTCGGTTCGGTATCCGGATCGTGGTGTGTGCTGTCGAACGGATCGATCTGGTACCACGCCGAGCCGGGAAGGACGCCAGACGCTGCGTCAGTCACGCTGACCGTAGCAGTGGGTGTCGATCCTGCGATGTACGCGCCGTCGTCGGCGATGCCGCTGACGGTGAACTGTGGTGCGTTGGTGTCGATGCGGAACTCGAGCGAGGCCGTGTCGCCCGTGGTTCCGTCCGTACCCACTGAGCGGGTGTGCAGGAACCACACGCCGTCGTCGTACCAGTTGTTGTCAGGCGTGTAGCTTCCGTAGCCGCGTATGACCTTCGCGCCCTCAAGCGAGTCCACTGTGACGAAGTCGGTCAAGCCGTCTTCGTTCGTGTCGCCAGTGGCGATCTTGCTGAGGTCTCCGCCGAAGTAGTACGTCGACAGACCTGCGAAGTAGGCGTTTCCGTATCCCGGAGTCACGGAGCAGCGACCCATTCCGGCCTCCATGACGATGAGATCGAGCGTGCCGTCGCCATTGAAGTCGGTGAGTGCGAGACTACCTGGGGTCGCGAAACCATACGACGTGTCAGTGTTGTAGCCGCCGTTCCCAGCGCTGAACAGTCGCTGAACGGCGCCTCCTGCGGTGTCCACACTGGCGACATCCGTGTAGCCGTCGCCGTTCATGTCTCCGGTGGCCAGACCAAATGACTCGGCGTTGATATACATGTTGTCGATGTAGGAGAAGTCGCCGTTCCCGTCGCCGTAGCCGAAGGTGAGATACGGCTCACCCATGCGGGACGCGACGAGGTCGATGTTGCCGTCCCTATTGAAGTCACCGAGGCCGAGCTCGCCGTACTTGGCGGTATTCCACGGGAAGAGCCTGGCCGCGTCGAACGTGCCATCGGCGTTTCCGAGAAGGACTCCGACTCCCATGCCGGAATAGTCATACCCTCCGTGAGTGATCGCGAGGTCGTTCACAGCATCCCCGTTGAAGTCCGCAGCCACTATCTTCTGCGGATACTCGCCGCCAGTCGCATAGCTGACCGGGTCGGCGAGCGTGCCGTCACCGTTGTTGAGGAGAACCAGCGCTTGGCCGATCTTGAAGTTGTCGGCCACTGCGATGTCGTTGGCGCCATCCCCGTTGAAGTCCTCGATGACGAGGCCGTTGGGGCCGTCGTCGGCCGGCTGTGTCTTCTCGGGCATCGCGTACACCACGGACTCGCCGAAGGTGCCGTCGCCGGCGCCGATCTGCACGGTGAGACAGTTGTTGTACGCGTCGACCGCAACGAGATCCAGCAGGCTGTCGCCGTCGATGTCGCCGAGCTTGAGCTCGCGTGACGATGTCGAACCGCCAGCAGTCATCGCCGGTTGGAACGTCGCCCACGTCATACCGGCGGTCGTGCCGGCAGCGTCAGCGGTTGCGGAAGCGTCCACATTGAACGCGGTGCCGGGTGCCCCCACGCCGTTCGTCCATGAGAACGTCGGGTACGAGTTGGAGTACCACGTTGCGGGATCGGGGTGGCTACCCGACGCGAGGTCGGTTATCGCCGCTCCGATCGTGAAGCGCATCTCCGAACTCGAGGCATTACCGGACAGGTCCTTCGCCTTGAAGATGTAGCGGTAGTAACCGGCATCGGTCGGAACCGGGATCGAGAACTCCTCGGTTTCGGGCACGGTCCAGGTGGAGTCGGTCGAGCGCTTCCACTTCAGGGACTGTACGCCGCTGCCGAAGTCATGCATCGCCACATCGAGCTGCGTGACCTCCCCGGGCTGGTAGAGCGCGCCGTTGGTCGCGCCCGTCACTGCGACGTTCGGGGCGTTCGCGTCGATGCGGACCTCACGCGTGACGACGTCACTCGCGGTGCCGTCCGCACCAAGCGCGCGCAGGTGGAAGTAGTACAGCCCATCCGACAGGTCTGAGTACTTGACCGGGAGGTCGCGCTTGAGGATCTCCACACCGTTGGCCGATGCGTACGCGAGGTCGTCGAGCTGGTCTCCGTCGAGGTCGGCGATCGCGATTCGCGTGGTGCCGCCTGAAGAGATGATGCCGTACGCATCGCTGGCGTTCAGGGTACCGGCGTCGTTGATCCAGAGCTGCACTCGCATGTTCACCTGATCGACCACGATCAGGTCGGGCCAACCGTCGGCGTTGAGGTCATCTGTCGCAAGCGAGTTTGCTCCACCGCCGATGAGTGTCGGGGTGCCGAGATTGCCGTCACCGTCGCCGACGAGTAGATGCATCGTGCTGTAGCCGCTGGAGCCGGCAACCACGTCGAGGTTGCCGTCACCGGTGAAGTCCGCGACGGTTATGACCTCCGGACGCTGCCCGGCCTCGAACGCGAGCGACGCATTCGGTCCTCCGACGACCGGGTAGGTGCCGTCGCCCTCGTTCAGCAACACGCTCACGGTGTTGTCATCGATGTTGGCGGTGACGATGTCGAGCGAACCGTCGTTGTTCATGTCGACGAGCTTCGGGGACACCGAGCTGAACCGCGTCCAGTACGTAACTGCCGCTTGGAAGGTGCCATCCGCCACGCCGTCGGTCTCGTTGCCGATGAACACGGCGACGTTGCGGTCCCAGTACTGACTGTTCGCGACAACCAGGTCGAGCACGCCGTCGTCATTGACGTCACCGGTCACGATGCCAGAGGCATACGCGCCGTTGGTGGCATAGTCGGTGCCGGCGAAAGTGCCGTCTTGCTGGTTGAGCAACACACTGACACGGCCATTCCAGTCGTTCTGGCTGATCGCCAGGTCGTCCCAGCCGTCAGCGTTGAAGTCGCCCACGGCGACCTTCTCGGCGTAGTAGCCGCTGTCGGGATTCGGAGTCTGGATGGTGACGGGCGCCTGATACGTTCCGTCACCGTTGCCGTACGCGATATCCACGCTACAGGGTCGGTCGTATCGGGTCGAGGCCAAGTCGCGCGTGCCGTCATGGTTGAAGTCGCCCACGGCGACATCGCTGTAAGCGATGCCCTCAGAAACCGCTCTGGGTCCCAAGAAGTCCACGTTCATGCCGTCGGCAACCGTGTCCAGATCGGGTTGCTCGGCCACCTGGTCGAGCAGCCACGAGTAACCTGAAGCGGTCTCCATCGGCGCCCACAGGAAGCCGGGCGCGTTGTTCTTGTACCACGTCGACTCGACCGGGTGCGTGGGAGAGCTCAGACCCGTGACGGCGCCAAGGACGCCGACTCGGAACGAGCCCTCACTCTCGTTGCCGGCTTCGTCGACCGCACGGAACTCGTAGTGATGCCAGCCCGTGGTCGCAGGGATGTCGATGGTCGCCTCGTAGCCGGTCGCAGTCGTCCATTCGGACGCGCCGACAACGCGGTAGTACAGGCCTGCAACGCCTGAGAAGGTGCCGTCTGCCGTGAGAACAGCATCCGGCACCGCGCTGGCTTCGTAGGTCGCCCCGTCAGTCACACCCGAGATGCTCACGTTTGGGTCGGATGTATCGATGCGAATCAAGCGGCTGGCCGTGGGCCCCGCTGCGGACTCGGGAGTCGAGACCGCGCGAGCGCGCAGGTAGTAGCCACCATCGGCGAGCGGGCCGAGACGCACTGAGAGACTCGGGTAGTACGCCTCGACGGCGGTACCGCACGCGAGGATCTCGTCGACGCCGTCATTGTTCAGGTCGGCCACGTCGCCCAGATACGAGAAGTAGTGGGAGGCGCCGTAACTCGTGCTTGTCTCTTCGAACGATCCATCGCCCTGCCCGTACAGCGTGCGCAAGAGTGTGAAGTTGCTGTCGGCGATGACGACGTCGTCTTTCCCGTCCTTGTTGACGTCTGAGACGAGCAGCTGGCGCGCGGCGCCGAATGTGAACGGAAGCTGGACGGGATCCGCGAGATACCCGCCGCCGGTTCCCAGCAGGAGCGAGACGCGTCCAGTCGGGTAGTTGGCGCCGTTGCCGACGACAACGTCGAGAATGCCGTCGGAGTTGAAGTCGCCGGTGTCAGCGCGTCCGATGTCTGCGCCGATCGGGAAGTACGGAACGGCTGCAGAGTTCTCGTAGTCGGGGAAGGTGCCGTCCCCCTCATTGACGAGCACGCTCAGTCGTTCCTTCTCGGTCTCGGCGGTCTCGTTGTAGGCAGATGTGATGATGTCGAGGGCGTCGTCGGCGTTGACATCGGCAAGCTTCAGGAACCACGTGTCGCCTGACGTCCAGTACATGGCCGGAGCCGCGAACGTGCCGTCGCCGACACCGTCGGCCCCGTTACCGATCAGAACGGCGACGTTCTTCGACCAGGGGTAGCTGGCGCCTGCGACGATGTCGACGATGCCGTCATCGTTCATGTCGCCGCACTCGACATCCTGGATGTAGGTGACGGACGGGATCAGCAGGTCGATACCCGCGCCGAACGTTCCATCACCGTTGTTCATCAGGATGGAGACGCGTCCTGTGGGGTCGCTCATCGCAGCAACGAGGTCCGCGAACCCGTCGCCGTTGAAATCGGCCGTTGCGACCGAGCTGACACCGTAGTAAGACGTGGGCGTCGGATAGCGCGTGGCACTCGCCGTGTAGCCATCGGTCGCCTCGTCGTAGAGGGCGACATGGACATACTGCTGATAGCCGTACCCGTAGTACTCCGCGGTGGCCAGGTCGAGGTGACCGTCACCGTTGAAGTCGGCGGCGACGGTGTCGTGCGGATTCACCGCGTCGTCGTTCAGGAGACGCTGCGTGCCCATGTCGACACTGAGCGACTCGATGGTGCTGTCGATGGGGTCGATCTCGTAGGTGGACTCAAGCTGCCACGAGTAGCCCGTCGCGAACGGCGAAATCGGCCACGAGAGGACCGGGTTGGAGTTCGCGTAGTAGTTGTTCGCCACGGGATGCGTCGACGACTCGACCGCGGGTGCCGCGAGCTCGAACATGGTGATGGTGAAGCGCCCGCCTGTGACATGACCGTTGTTGTCGGTGGCGGTGTAGAGGTAGGTGTATACGCCGGGGGTGATCGGGAGATCGATGCTCGCCGTGTCGGCGTTCACCGTCGTGGTCGTCTCGTCGGTCGACAGACGATAGTCGATCGCCGAGATGCCCGAGTTGTCACTCGCGGTGAGCTGGGCCTGGTGGCCGACCCCCACGAGGTAGCGTCCGTCACGCTTGACGCCCGAAAGCTCGACTGTGGGGTAGGTCGTGTCGAGGGCGAAGTTGGCGACGACATTCACATCGCCATACACCGAGAAATCGGTGCGCGGGTTGTCGGTGAGGGAGTCGGACCAGTCGACGAAGTAGTAGCCGAAGCTGGGGACTGCGAGGACCTCGCCGCCGTCCATGCCCTCATCGACGTACTGAGGGCTGTCGCCGAGAATCGAGCCGTTGTCGCCTGCCGAATAGGTAAGCGTGTAGGTTGGCGGAGGTTCTTCGCCCTCGGGTTCGAAGCTTGCGGAGAAGCTGAGGTTGGCAGTGACGTTAGTGTCGAGTCGGGAGGCCTCCAGATGGCCGTCCGACCAACTGACGAAGAGATAGCCGGGGTCCGGCACAGCGATGACCTCGGAGGCAGAGCCAGCCTCGTAGACGAGCTGATGCGCCTCGCCCGATATCGACCCGCCCATGTCTGCGGTGTAGTCGACGGAGTACTGCGGGGGTTCCGCAAATGCTGGCGTCACACACAGCACGATGGCGAGCACGACGGCGACCAGTACCGCCATTCGCCCGAGACGGAGCGCTCCCCGCCCTCGCGTGCCAGAGCCGAGCATCTCCCACAGCCGACGTGTTCCCATCGTCCCGCTCCTCCCGGATGCGGTCCCGCGCGTCGGCCTGGCGAACGTGCTCGTCCGGGCCGGCACCCAGAACCATCTGCAAGCGCCTCGTAACCCGCTCGTGTACACCGCAGGCAGGCGGCGCGACGAGTCTGAGGCGTGAATCCCCTTGGATGCTTCATGTCCGAAATCGCCGAGAAACAAGCAAATTGCGCTCGGCGAACGGATAAGCGGCCTATTCAAGCCGCTTAACGGTATAGCCCGTGTGCGGTATCAAGAGGGGCGGCGACCAGCGGTAGCGAGCCAGAGACGAACGAGGCCCCGCCGCTGTGCGGCGAGGCCTCGATGCAGGCGCGGCCCGGCAGCCGCGCTTACGGGGTGATCGTTCCGGACAGGTCGGTTGTGACGGTCAGCGCAGCACCAGAGCCGAGTTCGAGGATGGCCGCGTTGCTGATCCTGTTCTGGTGGTCGTAGTACTGCGTCAGGCCCGAAGGCGTCATGCCCGTGAAGCGAAGGTGATAGTCGCCAGCGGGAAGCGCGAGCGTGTAGGCACCCAAGGCGTTGGTGAACACGCCCCGCACGTAGGCGTGGGTCGCGGCGTTGAAGGCTGTGACCACGATGCGGTTCATCGGCACCTCGGAGTTGGTGACCGTGCCTGAGATGGTCTGCGTCGTGAGGGGAGCTTCAGGCGCCAGATCGGAGGACACGGTCAGCGTACCGCCGGTCGTGAGCGTCAGGACACTCGCCCCGGTGATCGGCACGGCGTGGTCGAAGTACTGCGTCATGCTTGCGGGTGACGTGACGCCGAAGCGCACATGGTACGTGCCCGCGGGGATGCCGGTGATGGAGTAGCCACCGGCCGCGTTGGTGAACACGCCCTTCACGTCCCGGTGGGTCGTGGCGTCATACGCCGTGACCACGATGTGATCGAGCGGCGTCCCCGAAGCCGTGACCGTACCGGTGATGCTCGCGGTCGGGTTGACCAGCGGCGTCAGGTCGTCTGAGAGCACCAGTCGCTCGCCGATGTGGTTGCGCACGACCTGCGCGTCCACGATCTTCTTGACGTGCTGGTAGTACTGCTCGAGGCCCTCTGCGAGCACGCCGTCGGCTGCACGCGTGAACCTGATGTGGTGGTAGCCGTTGAGCACGCGCATCGTGTAGTGGCCGTTGGCGTCGGTGAAGACGCTTGCCTCCCACAGGTCGGTCGTCGCGTCGAAGGCTGTGACCACGATGTGGTTCAGCCCGTTGCCACCGGCCGTGATCGTTCCTTCGATGGTCTCGAGGGTGCGCGGGGCGACGAGAAGAGTGACCGTCACCGGTGATGTCCACTCACTGCCATCCGTAGCACGGTAGGTGAATGTGTCGGCACCAGCGTAGTTCGTATCCGGCGTGTAGACGAAGCCACCATCGGCTGTAAGCGTCACGTGGCCGTGGCCAGCGTCAGCGACGATCTCGACACTCGTGACGGCCGAGTCGTTTGCCAGCACGCCCGGTGCCGTCACGGTGGTGACCTCGTTGGCCTGCGCGGCGAAGGTATCCGGGTTCGATGCGAGGTCGAGCGCGAAGGATGCGATGTAGGTCGCATCCGCTGTCACGTTGGTGTCGATGCGCGGGTTCGCCGTCGACTCATCGGACCACTTGAGAAACTTGAAGCCGGGCGACGGCGAGGCGGTCACCTCGATGCCGGACAGTCCATCTTCTACCGCCTGAGTCGCGGAACCCTCGATTGAGCCACCCGCGCCCGACACATAGTTGACCGTGAACGTGGCGAAGCCGGTGGGATAGCTACCGTAAGCCGGATTGCCCGTTGGCACCCACGGACCCGGAACAGGCGGACCGAACCCCGTCGCATTCGGCCGGATCGTCACGACGAAGCGCGGGGCTGACCTCTCGAAGATGTTGCGGCCAACGGATGCCGGCGCATTCCCGAGGAAGTAGGCGGAAGTGAGCTTGGGACAGTAGGAGAAGGTCTCGCCCTCAAGATTGGTGACCGACGCCGGTATTGTCACGCTCTCGAGGTTCGCACAGTTCGAGAACGCGTAGGCGACCACGTGGGTCACCCCGGAGGGCAGCGTCACGCTCTTGAGGTTGTCGCATGACTGGCACATGCCATTGCTTGCTGTCTGAACTCCAGCGGGTAGCGTCAGGCTCTTGAGCCCTGAACCCGAGAAAGCAAAGTTGCCGACGCCTGTCAGTCCGGACGGTAGATCGATGCTCTCCATCCCCGTGCACGAGGCAAACGCCGCCCAGCCGATGTACGTGACACTCGGCGGGAGTGTGACGGTCTTGAGGCCCGAGCAGCCCATGAACGCAGCGCCTGGGATCGACGTAACCGATGGGGGCACCGTCACCGTGGTCAGCCCGGTGCAGTAGTCGAAGCAGTACCAACCCAGACTGTTCACCGTCGCGGGAATCTCGACGTGAGTGAGCCCGGTGCAGTTGCCGAACGCTGTGTCACCAATCGACTTGAGACCCGGCGGTAGCGGAGCGATCGTGAGACTGCTGCAACTCTCGAAGATGCCGTTGCTGAGCGACTCCCAATCTGCGGGAACCGTGATGCTCGTCATGGACGAGCATCCTGCGAACGCGTACTGCCCGACTCCGTGAACACCCGATGGTATTTCGAACCGCTCAAGACTCGAGCAAAGCTGGAAAGCGAACGCCTCAATCTGCGTTAGGCCCGCGGGAACATCGATCCTCGTTAGGCCGGAGCAGCCGTAGAACGCCTGCTCCCCAATCCGAGACACGCTCGAGGGGATCGTGATGGTCGTCAGACTCGAGCAGTTCTGGAACGTCCCTCTGGGGATGCCTGCCCAGTCGGCGGGCATCGTCACGCTCGTCAGCGCGGAGCATTCGGCGAGCGCCCATGGCCCAACCGCGGCGTCCGGAATGGTGAACTCCATACTCTCCAGCGAGGTGCACCCGCGAAACGCCTCGTACTCCAGCGTCACGAGATTCGCGGGCAGATCGAAGGCGACCAGTGACGTGCACCCGTAGAAGGCCTGGGCCCCGATGTAGCGAACGGTGTCGGGCAGGGTCGCTCGGATAAGCTCCGTGTGATTAGCGAACGTCCCGGTCGCGACGGACACCACAGGACAGTCCTCAAACATGCTTGGAGCCACAGTCGAGGTGCCCGTACCCGAGTATCCGTAGATATACGCCTCTCCACCGCTGATGTAGTAGCTGTAGTCGGGGGCGAACTGGGCCTCGTAATCCGCCGAGTTCCACACGTTGGTGTCGACGCGGACGGGATCGGTGCTGTAGTTGTCGATGTTGTTGCGGTCGATCCACTGCACGAAGTGGTAGCCGCTATCCCCAACGGCCGTCACAGTCGTGGCGCTTGAGCCGAGCGGAAACTCCTGGGTCGTCGAACCCTCGATCGAGCCGCCTTCGGCGGCCGAATACGTGAGAATGCACGTGTCGAGCGCGAAGTGCGCGGTGTAGGTGGCGTCCTGCGTGACGCCGACAACCGTCAGCGGGTTGTCTGTGGTCGAGGCGAAGCCGCCGGTGCCGGTCCAATAGGCTAGATGGTAGTAGGCGGGCGCGAAGGCGTAGACCTCTCCCGCGCTCGCGCCCTCGTCGACCATCTGCGCATCGCTTGAGAGCCACGCATCGGGGGTGCCATCCGTGACGAAGGCGAGCCTGAACTGCGGCAACGATGTCTCAAAGAAGCTCACGTTGTTGCCCGTGTAGTTAGGCGTATAGACGTAGCGCGTGGTCTCGTTGACCGCGATCGCCGACGGCATGCCGCCAACGGCCACGGACTCTAGTATCTCGTCGGTGGCCGCATGCAACACGACAACCTTGTCCTTGTACTGACACGGTACGTAGACCCTGCCCAACGCCTCGTTGATGCCGATTGCGTACGGGTTCGACCCAGAACCGGTGTCGACCTGTTTGGTGGTGTAGCCTCCGGCCACGTCGATGACGGTGACGTTTCCCGAGGTCTGGTTCGCGACGTAGACCTTGCCGGTCTTCTCGTCCGCGGCAACCGCTTGGGAGGTCGAACCGGCAGTGACGCCACGGGTGCGGACGTTGGTTGCGCCGTCGATGACGCTGATGCCACCGCCATCGCACGCGTAGACCTCGCCGGTCGTCTGGTTCACGTCAACGGCACGAGGGCTCGAACCGACCGATACCGATGCGGTCGCGAACCCAGACGCGGCGTCTATCACCGTGACGGTGTTGCTGTCCTGGTCGGTCGTGTAGACCTTACCGGTGCTGGCATTCAGGGCGATCGCATTCGGAAAGCGCCCCACGGCGACGGTCGTCGTGACCAGACTGGTCTCGGCGTCGATGACGGTCACATTGTGTCCGCGGAAACTGGCGACGTATGCGCGTCCCGCAAGCTCATCGACGACAACGTCCATCGGACCCGTGCCGACCGTGATCGTGGTGGTGATGCCCGTCGTCAAGTCGATGGCCGAGACGGTCGTACCGTAGTAGAAGTCCCCGAGGTTTGCGACGAAGAGCTTGTTGCGCACAGAGTCCACCGCCAGCGAATAGGGATTCGTGCCGACGGGGTAGGAGCCCACGACCTCGCCGGTTGCCCCGTCGATGGCGCTCACATCCCCGCTGCCATAGTTGCTGGCGTAGACCATGTTGGTAATGGGGTTCAGCGCGATCTTGAGGGGCTGGGTGCCTACAGCCACGCTGGTGACGCTTCCGGCGCTCGCCACGCCCGGAAGACACGCCACCAGGACGAGCGCCAAGGCAACCGCCAGCTTGATACGCAGCGAATGTACTCGTGACAGCTTCAGGCAGGAATCGAACATGATCAGGGCCCCCTCGATCGCTGTGGATGCCGCTCTCGGCCGGTTCGGAGCGGGCCCCCAGACCCGATTCGCACCATGCACCAAAATGGTGTCTGCCCCAGCGCTGCGGCTTCCAAACACGCAGGTCAGGGTGTTGTTCGCGTCCGCTGACACAGCGAGGCCCCGCCGCTGTGCGGCGAGGCCTCGGGTGTTGGCGCAGCGCGACCGATGGTCGTGCAGGGTCGAAAGCAGCCAGGCGTCGTGCGTCCCTACTCGAACGAGGCGATGACCTCGATCTCGACG
>JAAXWY010000053.1 GCA_013334745.1 Coriobacteriia bacterium | reverse complement strand
CGAACGAGGCGATGACCTCGATCTCGACGCGCGCGGCCTTGGGCAGCGCGGCGACGGCGACGGTCGAGCGGGCCGGGAACGGCTCGGCGAAGTACTCGGCGTAGACGCCGTTCATCTTGGCGAAGTCGCCCATGTCAGTGAGGAAGACCGTCGTCTTCACGACGTTGTCGAGCGTCAGGCCGGCGGCCTCGAGTACGGCCGTGATGTTCTTGAGCACCTGCGTCGTCTGGCACGCAGCGCAGCCCTCGACGAGCTCGCCGGTGGCCGGGTCGATCGGGGTCTGGCCCGCGCAGTACAGCATGTTGCCGATACGGACGGCGGCCGAGTACGGGCCGAGGGCGGCGGGCGCCTTGTCGGCAACGATCGCGATCTTGCTACTCATGTGGGGCTCCTTCGTTGTCGTGCGCCGGGGTGGCGCGCCGGTGCGTCGCTAGTGCGAGCAGCCGGTCTTGTTGGCGGCTTCGATGCAGGCGAACTTGATGACCTCGGAAAGCGTGGGGTGGCCGAACACCGAGTGACCCACCTGCGCGACGTTCATGCCGGCGCTCATGGGGATGCTGACCTCTTGGATGAGCTCGGCGGCGGACGGGCCCACGATCTGGCAGCCCACGATGCGACCGGTGCCCATCTCGGCGACGATCTGCACGAAGCCGTCGGCATGCCCCTCACCGAGCGCCTTGCCGTTGCCGCCGAACTTCATGACGACCTGCACGCAGTCGATGCCGCGCTCCTTGGCGCCGTCGCGGGTGGAACCCACGACGCCGATGCCCGGCTCGGTGTAGACGGCGGCCGGCACGTTGGCGAGGTTGACGCTCTCGGTCGGCGCGTTGCCGGCGAGCTCGGCGACCGCGTTCTTCGCTGCGGCCTCGCCCTCGGCCTCGGCGACGTGCGCGAGCATCATCCCGCCGATGAGATCGCCGATCGCGTAGACACCCGCTACGTTGGTCCGGTAGAACTCGTCGATCTTGACCGACGCGCGGTCCATCTCGATACCGGCCTCGGGGAAGCCGAAGCCGAGCCCGTTGGGGCGCCGGCCCGGGGCGGAGAGCACGATGTCGGCCTCGAGTGTGGAGCCGTCGGTGAGGGTGGCAGTGATGCGCTCCCCTGCCTGCGCGACCGAGTCGACCGCCACACCGAGGTGGAACACGACGCCGAGAGCCTCAAGCGCCTTCTGCACCTCGCGCTGCACGCGCCTGTCGTTGCCCGGAAGCACCGCGGGGGTGAGCTCGACGACGTGTACCGTCGAGCCGAAGTTGGTGTACGCGTCGGCGAACTCGAGGCCGATGACCCCGCCACCGATGATGATGATTTCGGCCGGGATGTCGGAGAGTGCCGTCGCCTCGTCGCTCGTCCAGACGCGGTCGAGTGTGTGGTCGATGTTGGGGAGCAGGAACGGCACCGAGCCGGTCGCAAGAATCACCGCATCGGCCTCGACCGAGACGGTCTCGCCGTCCGCAGTCGCGACCTCGATGATCTTAGGCGCGGTCAGCGTACCGGAGCCGTAGACGACCTCGACCTTGAGCCGCTTAGCGCTGCTCTCGATCTGGCCCACGAGCTCGTCGACGACGCCTTCCTTGCGGGCGCGCAGCGTCGGTACGTTGACCGTCGCTGTCGTGGCGTTGAGGCCGTAGTCAGACGCGTGGCGGGTGTCGCTGACGATATGCGCCGAGCGCAGAATCGCCTTGGTGGGGATGCAGCCCCAGTTCAGGCACGTCCCGCCGAGACGCTCCTTTTCGACGAGCGTGACGTCGGCACCGAGACGAGCCGCCTCAAACGCTGCGGAGTAGCCGCCGGGGCCTCCGCCGAGAACTGCGATACGCATTGGGTTCCTCCACACTGGCAACGAGTGAACGTGTGCGCGCGATTCTAGCACGCACACACACGCGCGAACGCGAGAAGCCCCGCCCGGCTGGTGTGCCGGACGGGGCCTCGAGACGCGCGTTCGTGGTGCGCCGCTACTTGCGCTTGATGGTAACGACGTAGTCGGCAGTAATGCCATCCGGCGCCGTGACGCGAATGGTGAGCACTTTGCTCCCGTGGCGTGCCACGGATACCGTCTTGCTGCGCGCAAGGCTGAACGCGCCCGCGCCCACCTTCATCTGTACTGAAGAACCTGCGAGCGTCGGTGACACCGAGATGCGCGACTTGGACGTTCCCGAGGAGATGGTGTTCGTATAGGCGTACTTGGTCTTCGAGAACTTGGGCGACAGAGTGCCACGACTCTTCGTGAGCGACTTAAGAGTCGGGTTGCTCGTGGTGATACTGCCAATCGGGAAGAGCGCTCCGACGGTGTCACCGGGAGTGATGACATCGAAACCCAGAATGCTGATCGTCCCCTTGGCAGTACCAATCGCGTACATGCGTGTGTAGTACTTCGTGCCAGGCTTCAGACCCTTGATCGGAACGGTGAGCGTGCCGACCTCTGATGCACTCAGCTGCCATGAGAGCTGCCTCTTCACATACGGCAGGTCGTAGCGAGACTCAACGGACGGACTGATATTGAGAGTCGCTTCTTGGCCAGCAGCCGCCCCCTGATTGACATCTTTGAGCGCTTGGAGACTCGTCGAGTAGAACACACCATACTCAGTGAGCTGTTGCGGGATATTTCCGCTGGTAGTGTTCTGCTCTACCTGCACCTTACCCAGCGATAAGTTCTTCTGAATCGGTGCTTTCGCTGAACTGACGCACCCCGATAGCGTGAGTGCCGCAACCGCGATTAGCAGCGCAGCACCCAGTAGGGTCTTCGAGCTCTTTGGACTGCCCATATCGTGCCCCCTTGCTCCTTCGGCGCTGCCTGCGCCGTAACGCCTGCCGAAACGCTCTGCGAACTGACGCTCAGAGTATTCCCCTCGGGGGCCACATGACCATGCCCGCTCGGCGAATCTGTGATGCATCTCACTCCCAGTATCCGCCCGCTCGGCACTGTCGTGCAACGCGTGAACGGTCGAAAGGCGTTCAATCGGGGGGCGAATGGTTAGGCGAGGCCCGCGTCGTTGATGATGCGCACTACCGCATCGTCGGAACCGAGCGGCATGATGTGGACGCCGTCGGCGATCTGCGAGAGCTCGCGGACCTGCTCGGTGGCGATCTTGATGGACTCTTCAAGCGGGCTCGCGGCGCTCGTGATGCGGTCGGTGATCCAGTCGGGGACCATGAGACCGGCGAGCTTCTCGTTGATGAAGTTGATCACGCGCGGGCTCTTGAACAGCAGCACGCCGGCGATGAGCTTGGCACCGGTGGGCTTGAGCGCCTCGGCGGCCCGAGCGAACTTCTCGGTGTCGGTGATCGCCTGCGTCTGGAAGAATGTCGCGCCGGCGTTGATCTTCTGGTGCGCGCGCTCCAGCGCGATCTCCCACGGCTCGGCCTCGGGGAACAGTGCCCCGCCGATGAAGAAGTCGGTGGCACCGGACAGCGGCGCACCGTTCATGTCCTTGCCCTCGTTCATGTTGCGCGTGGCGTCGATGAGCAGCGTCGAGTCGAGGTCGAAGACGCCCTTGGCTTGCGGGTGGTCGCCGCCGCGCGGGTCATCACCGGTGACGACGAGCACGTTCTCGAGCCCGAGCGTCCACGCCGCGAGCAGGTCAGACTGCAACGCGAGTCGATTCCTGTCTCGGCAGGTCTGCTGGAAGATCGGCTCGCAGCCGTTGCCGTTGTCGAGCACGACGCGCGACGCCGCGAGCGAACTGAGGTGCAGCGTGGCGCCCTGGTTGTCGGTGACGTTGATGGCGTGGCACACCTCGGAAAGCGTACGCACGCTGGTCAGCATCGCCGAGTAGTCGGTGCCGTGCGGCGGCGCTATCTCGCCGGTGATGACGAACTCGCCGGCATCGAGCATGTCGCGGAGCCGACTCACGAGCCGCTCCCCTCGCCGCTTGCGGCGGCCTTCTTCGCGTCGCGCGCGGGGCGCATGCTCACGGCGCCCGGCTTCAGTTTCGCCGAGTGGTCCTTGGGCTCGATGCGCGCCACGCGGCAGCGGCCCTGCTCGGCAAGGCGCTGCTTGATCTTGACGTGCGTGCACGGCCTGTCGGTCATGACCTCGCACATGCCGTCCCACATCCCGCCGCACGGGCCGTTGAGCAACCCCTTGGGGCAGGTCGTGACCGGACAGATACCTGCGGTCTTGTCGAGGACGCAGTCGCCGCACATCATGCAGCGCTCCTCGAACACACCGTTTCGGATGACGTTGCCCAGAAACGCACTCTCGAGGCCGGGAAACACCGGCTTGGCGATGGCGTCGGCGGCCGTCTGCACGCCTGCACCGCAGGCGAGCACCACGACCGCATCGGCGGCGTCGATCTCGTGCTGGTGCTTGCGCATCTCAAGCCGCGTTCCGCCCGAGTGACACGCGACGGCGCCCACGACCAGACCCGTGACCTCGTAACCGGCGCCCTCGAGCACCGACTTCGCGACCATCAGTTCGGCGTGACCGCCCGTGTGTGCGACCGTGGCGCACTCGCCACAGCCCATGAGAAAGACGCGCTTGGCGCCAAGCTCCTCGAGATTACCTTTGATGCGCGCCCAGTCGCGCGGCTTGGTGATGATCATGCGGTTCTACTTCCCTTTGATCGCGGTGCGCACGACGTTCACGCAGCCCGGTGCGTCCGCCGAGTAACCCGCGCCGATCTGCTCGGCCCACTCGGGGGTGACTACGGCGCCGCCCACGAACACCGGGGTCCCCGGATTGCTCGCGCGCATGGCGTCGACGGTGTCGCGCATGGAGGGCAGCGTGGTGGTCATGAGTGCGGACAGGCATACGGCATCGGCGCCGGCAGCTGCCGATACTACCTCGTCCACAGCAACGTCCACGCCGAGATCGATCACGTCGTAGCCCTGACTCTCCAGAAGCGACACGCAGATGTCCTTGCCGATGGAGTGAATGTCACCCTTAACGGTCGCGAAGACGACGCGCCCTTCGCTCGAGTCCGCCGAGTCGGGCAGGTACGTCTTCACGCGCGCGACCGCGCCCTTCATAGCCTCGGCCGCAATCATCATCTGCGGCAGGAACACGTCGCCGCGACCGTACGCGTCACCCAGCCGCTGGATCGCCGGCGTCAGCACGGTGCCGATCACGTCGCCGGCCGGGGTGCCCGCCTCGATCACAGCGTCGACGAGGGCCGGCGCCGCGTCGGCGTCGCCGCGAAGCACCGCCGTCTCGAGCGCTTCCGCTGGCGTCGCGGCGACCGCCGCGTTCGCGGCGTCCGTGCTCCCGCCGGCGAGTGCATCCGCTCCGGCGGCCGCGGCATCGAGCGCCGATGCGTACGCGGCGTCCCAGGCGGCCCATGCGGTGTGGTGCGCGTCACCATCGAAGCCGGCGACGCGCGCTTGGTTCGCGACGCGCACCGCTTCCATGACGACGTGGTCGTTGGGGTTGATGATGCCGGCGTCGAGGCCGGCGGCGACCGCGGCGTCGAAGAACGCGGCGTTGAGCAGCACCCGGTTGGGCAGGCCATGGCTCACGTTGCTGACGCCGAGGATCGTCGCGAGTCCCAGGTCGTGCGCGCCCGCGAGCGCCGCGACGGTCGTGCGCGGGGCGCTCTCGTCGGTGGCCGCCGTCATCACGAGAGCGTCTACGACGAGCGCCCCGTCCGCGATGCCCGCGCTGTGCGCGGCCTCGCGGATGCGCTCGACGATGGCGACACGGCCATCCGCCGTCTTGGGTATCCCGCCATCGTCGAGCGCAAGCACGACCACCGCGGCGCCGTACTTGGCGACGAGAGGCAGCACGGCCGCGATCGAGGCGGCCTCACCGTTGACGCTGTTGACCAGCGCTCGGCCAGGGTAGACGCGAAGCGCCGCTTCGAGCGCGGCGAAGTCGGTGGTGTCGATGCACAGCGGCAGGTCGGTGGTGCCCACGAGCGCGAGCACGGCTGCTGGCAACGCCTCGACCGCCTCGACTCCAGCCGCACCGACGTTGACGTCGAGCAGGTCCGCACCCGCGGCCTGCTGCTCGGCGGCGAACGAGCGCACGATGCTCATCGAGCCGGCGCGCAGCTCCTCGGCGAGCGCCTTCTTGCCCGTGGGATTGATGCGCTCGCCGATCACGCGCACGGGCGAGCCCGCACCCAGCGTGACGAGCTTGCGCGGTCCCGCGAGCACGGTGCCCGCAAAGCCGCGGTCGGCGATCTCGACGCAGGCCTTATCGGCGACGGCGTCCACGATCGCGCCGGTGTAGGCGGGGGTCGAACCGCAGCACGAACCGACGCCGGCGGCTCCCGCCTGTGCAGCGGCGCGCGCGAAGTCGGCCATCTCCTCGGGGGTACCGGGGAACACGGTGTGGCCCTCATCGTCGAGCGTGGGCAGCCCGGCGTTGGGCTGGACGATGACCGGGAGCTTCGTCGCACTCACCATGCGCGCGAGCAACGGCAGCATCTGCTCCGGGCCAAGCCCGCAGTTCAGCGCGATCGCGTCGGCGCCGGCGGCTTCGAGCACCGCGGCGGCGACCTCGGGCTCGGTGCCCGAGATGTCCATGCGACCGGAAAGCCCAAAGGTACAGCTCGCGAAGACCGGCAGGTCGGTGACGGACTTGGCGGCGAGAACGGCGCAGCGCGCCTCGGCGATGTCGGTCATCGTCTCGATGAAGATCGCGTCGGGTGTCTCGGCGGCAAGGGCTGCGGCTTGCTCCGCGAACGCGGCGAACACCTCGTCAAACGTCGCCGGCCCGAGCGGCTCCATGACCAACCCCGTCGGGCCCATGTCGGCGAGCACGTGCGGCGAGCCGAACTGCTTGGCGATGCGCACGCCCGCACGATTGAACTCGCTTACGCGGTCCGCATAACCGTACTCGGCGAGCTTGGGACGCGAACCACCGAATGTATTGCTGCTTACACAGTCCGCGCCCGCGAGCTTATAGAGGTTGTGGACGTTGCCCACCATCTCGGGTGCGGTGATGTTGAGGAATTCGGGGCACTCGCCTGCCGGCAGCCCGGCACGGTGCAGCATGGTACCCATGGCGCCGTCGACGACGAGCACTTCATGGCCAAGGCGCTTCATGATGTCGGGCATGTGCGAGATCCCTTCGTTGCAGCCAGTCGGCGCTGCATGGCACCAATCCCGTCGCTGCTAGTCCTTCAGTCCTGCGGTGTAGCGAATCGCCATCCACCACATGGTTCCCACGAACAGAGCCGCGAGCACCATCATCTCGGCAAGTGGGCCGAAGCCGAATTGAAGCATGAATGCGCTCCATTGTCCCGAGATCACCGCCCATGCAATGTCGGCGATCCCGCCAAGCACGAGCAGTAACACGCAGCCGTTCACCCACCGCTGCGCTGCAACCCGGCCCCGCGCACTACCTAGAGGGAACGTGAGACACAGCCCCAGTGCGACTGCGAGCACGATCCAGAAGCCAACTCCGATGAAGCCGTAGGTCGCCATCTGCCCGTAGCCGAAGTTCATACCCGGCTACCCGATGCACTTCAGGTGCCACACGGCCACGGTCACGATCTCGTCGTGGTCGAACGCGAGCTTCGGCAGCTCGTCGGCGAAGAACCACGCGGCCTCAGCGGCGTCGTCGCCACCAACCACCTTGAGCGGCTCGAGTCCGATGTCGGCCAGGTACACCGCCGAGACGGTCCAACCACGCGGGTCGCGGCCAGGGTCGCCCCAGGTACCTATGGGCAGCAGCGCCCCTTCCCACACGAGCCCGGTCTCCTCGGAGAGTTCACGGCGTGCAGCCTCGACCGGCCGCTCGCCCTCGTCGACGAAGCCGCCGGGCAGCGCCCAGCAGCCCGCGAAGGGCGGCATGCCACGCTTGACGAGCAAGACTTTGCGAGCGCTCGCCGGACCGGCGAACACGACGGTGTCGACGGTGAAGGCGGGCCGCGGATACTCGTAGGTGAAGGGACTCATGAGCACAGTGTAGCCGACGCTTGAAGCCCCTCCGACGCGCGCGGCGTCGCGTTACACTGAACGCGCTGTGCCCGCACCCGTACCACCGGAGGTCTTCGCCCGTGCCCCAACTGTCACAACGCGCCAAGGTCATCATCGCGATGCTCATCCTCTACGTTGTGTGGGGCACCACCTATCTCGGTATCAAAGTCGGCCTGGACGCCGGACTACCGCCGGCACTCTTCGCGGGCGTGCGTCAGATCCCCGCGGCGCTCATCATGTTCGGACTCGCGCTGTGGCGCCGCTCTCCGCTGCGCATCTCACCCCGCGACCTGCGCACAGCGTGCATCGCCGGCATCCTGCTCATCGTGGGCGGTCAGTACTTCACCTTCCTCGCCGAGCAGAACGTGCCCTCCGGTATGTCCGCTCTCGTCGTCGCGCTCATCCCGCTGTGGATCGCACTTGTCGAGTCGGTGTTCCCCGACATGCAGCGGCCGGGCAAGCTCGGCTGGCTCGGTCTTGCGATCGGCTTTTCGGGGCTCGGCATCCTGATGTGGCCGCACATCGTGGGCGCGGCCACGGGCACCAAGGAGCTGGTCGGCATCGGCATGCAGCTCATCGGGTCGTGGCTGTGGACCGCCGGCACCATCTATTCCAAGCGCCATCCCACTACCGCCGACAACTTCGTCGTCACCGGCTGGGAGATGCTCATCGCCGGGGCGGTCCTGCTGCCGCTCGGCACGGTGCTGGGCGAGTGGTCCCGCTTCCATCCCGACCCCAAGGCCATCGGCGCCATCCTGTACCTGGTGGTCTTTGGCAGCGCCATCGCGTTCACGGCATTCACCTACGCGCTCCAGCACCTCAGTGCGAGCAAGGTCATGACGTACGCCTACGTCAACCCGGTCATCGCCGTGTTCGCAGGTGCGTTCGCAGGCAGCATCGGCCTCGTCCCCGCCGAGCCCATCACCGCACCGACCCTCATCGGGATGGTGGTCATCGTCGGCGGTGTCGCACTCACGACGAGTGCGCCGACACTGCCGCCGCGCAGAGCACCCGAGTCACCGGACGCCGCCACGCTTGCCGCCGAGCCCCTCGTGGAGCCTGTCGCCAGCGAGATCTGAGCCGCGCACTCGCCGCCGCCGCGAGTTCATTGGAGCAGTCTCACTTCTGTTTCATAGCTTCTCCATAGGGCCTTCACCCCCAGCTCATCCGGGTCCGCCATCCTCGGTTCAGGAAGTAATCACCGGGTACCGAGAGGAGGCGTCCCATGCAACTCACGATTATCGCGCTCGCAGCATTCACGGGTGTCGCCGTATCCCTCATCGTCGCAAGCTATCTCGGCACCTACGCATCAACCCACCGAGCTGTTCCGGTGTCCGCACCGGTCGCTCCGCTCGACGAGGCCGAGCGCCTGCTCGCCCGCCGATACGCGCGTGACGAGATCACTCACGACGAGTACTCCCGGATGCTCTGCATCCTCAGACGATAGCTTTCCTCCGCACGGCGCTGCCCCCCTTCAGTGCCGGTGTTCCCCCCTCCTTGTGTGAAGCGACCCGGTTTGGCAGAACCGGGTCGCTTCGCGTTTCCAGTCAAGTGCCGTTCAGCGCCTCTGGCGGCATCAACCCAAGGTTCACCTTCGTGTTGATGCCCTCTAGCAGGGCTTTCTCGGCATACCTCGATTAGTACTTGACACTTGCATTCGTCATATGTGTGGTCTACTATTCGACCTGTCCTATATTGAGTGGGGGCCACGGGACATGTCGTTGGAGCACGCGATTCTTGGATTTCTCTACGCTGCACCGCGCTCGGGCTATGACCTGAAGACGCGCTGCTTCGACGTAGAGGCGAGAACGCTGTGGACCGCCGATCAGGCGCAGATCTATCGCACACTCGAGCGTCTCAAGGACTCCCGGCTCGTCTCGGTGACGCGCCGCCGGCAGGCCGGTCGCCCCGACCGCAAGCTCTACGAGATCACTCCCGCCGGGCGCGACACCTTCGCCGCACTTGAGACCGCAGCGGCGCCCCTGCCCGCCCCGCGGGACGCCTTTCTCCTCCAGGTCTACTTCGCTGCGGAAGCATCCGACGATGTGATCGTCTCTCTCCTGCACGCGCGACGGGCACAACACCAATCGCGGCTCGAGCAGCTCCGCGCCGACGCCATCGCGCTCGCTGATGACTCCGCATTGACCGAGCGGGCGTCGGCGATGAGGCATGCGGCCTTCGACGGAGCGATGGCGCGGGAGCGCGCATCCATCGACTGGCTCGACGACATTCGGGAAGCGATCTCGGCGGGGCACCTACCGCCCGCCGAGATTTCTGAGTCCGGTTCGGCGAATCCCCTTTTCGGATGGGCGCAGGCATGAGACTCTGTGCCCAGGACACAAGGAGCGCATCGTGCTGATTGTCGCGATCGACGCAAGTCCAGTTCGTGGCGTGGTAAGCCAATCCGTCGAGGAAGCCGCCCGCTCAGCTGAGGCGGCAGGGGCCACCGTCTCCCGAATCCGCCTCGCAGACCTCAGCGTTCACTCCTGCACCGGCTGTGGCATGTGTCGCTACACCGAGGCGTGCAAGATCCCGGACGACCTTCCTGAACTGGCCGAACGCATCAGCCAGGCCGATGGTGTGATCTTCGGACTCCCCTCGTACTTCCGCAGACCGGACGCTTCCACCGCCGCGCTGCTCGCCCGCTTCAAGCGCTTCTTCCCCGACACCAAGCAGCTGGTGCTGCCGGGTGTCGGCCACCGCGAGATACCCCCAGCGCCGCACGTCCGAGCAGCCAAGCGCGCCGTCATCATCACAGCGTGCGCGGCCCCCGAACCGCTCGCGACGTTCTTCGGCTACACCACGGGCCCGATTCGGGAGTTGCGCAGCGCATTGGACACCGGCGGGATCCGCACAGTGGGTTCGCTCGCGCTGACCGGCGGCTGGAACCGCCACGCGTTTGATGAGTGGGAGCGCGACCGCGCGTCTTCGCTCGGTCGCATGCTCGCCGGCAAGATCTAGGCAACCGCCTTCTAGCCGAGCAACTCGTCCATCACCAGGCGGCCGGGATCGAGCACCAGTGCTGAGGCAGTAGCGGCGTCTTCCGCATAGTGCGTCGCGCCATTAGCTGTGACACCGGGACCCCACAAGAGGAACGGTACCGGCTCGCCCACGTGTGTCTTGATCTCGATCGGCGTGGGATGGTCTGGCATTGCGAGGATGCGGACGCCCCCGTGCGAGTGCGCGTAGGCGAGAACCCGCGAGACGACGTCACGGTCGATGGCCTCGATCGCTGCGACCTTGGCCGCCGTGTCTCCGGCGTGGCCCTCCTCGTCGGGCGACTCGACGTGAATGACAACGAGGTCGTGGTCTTCGAGCGCCGCAAGTGCCCCGTCGGTCTGCCCTGTGTAGTCGTTGTCCGATCCACCGGTGACCCCGGCGATGTCGAGCCGGTCCATCCCCGCAAGGACAGCCAAGCCGTTGAGAAGGTCCACGCCGCTCGTCATCGCGGCGCTGACCCCCCACTTCGCGGCGAAGGGAACCATGCCGCTCGGTGCCGCGCCCGGCCAAAACGGCCAGATGTCGGTGACGGGCAACTTGCCGTCGGCGACGCGGCATCGGTTCACCGCACTGTTGTCGAGCAGCGGGCGGGCGCGATCCATGAGATCGAGCAGCAGCCCGGCTCCCGCGCCCGAAGGGAGATGACCCGCGACCGGCTTATCGGAGATGTCGTGCGGTGGTGTGTAGGCGAGCTGCAGCAGCTCGGGGTGGCCTTTGACGACGAGGATGTGCCGGTACGCAACACCCGGATAGAAGCGGAAGGTGTCGTCATCGAGTGCCGTCGCGATGTCGAGGATGATCGCGTTGGACTCCTCGGTGGCGATGTGGCCGCACGCGTACGACGTCATGATGCCGTCAGTGATCGTGACCGTGTTGACGCGGAGTGCGATCTCATCGGGAGCAAGCACGATACCCATGCTCGCGGCTTCGATGGCTCCTCGACCGATGTAGTCGGCGACCGGATCGTAGCCCAGGATCGACGTGCACGCAGCCGACGATGATGGCTCCTCGCCCGCCGGCACCGTCTGTGCCATGCCGATGCGGCCCTCGCGTGCGAGCGCATCGAGGTTCGGGGTCTCGGCGGCGGCGAGCGTCGTTCGCCCACCGAGCGCGTCGAGCGGCCATCCGGCGGCACCGTCCAAAATCACGACCACGTACTTCATGCGGCTCCTCGTCTCAGCGTCGGCTAAGGGTACCAGCCTCGCCGCCCGCTACGCCACGCCGCGGCCCCGCGCGACCGGACGCGAGAAAGCGATTGACTCCCGCCGCGACGCTCGCTAATGTGAACAGCGTTCGTATTATGAACACCGTTCATTACGAAGGAGCGATTCACGCATGGCTGCATCGACCACCCGAGGCGAACGTACGCGCGACGAGATCCTCTCGGCGGCGACCCAGGTCGTCCTCGAGAGCGGGCCCGACTCGTTCTCGCTGCGCGAAGTCGCACGACGGGCCGACCTCGCTCCCTCGGCGCTCTACAACCACTTCGCCAACCGAGAAGCACTCATCATCGCCCTTGCCTTCCGCGCACTCGGAGCGCTCGGTGGCTACCTCTCGGCGGTCCCCGAGTGCCCCACGGCGACCGAGCGCCTCGAACGACTGGGACTCGCGTACCGCGCGTTCGCGCGCGAGCATCCCCAGGAGTATCGGCTGGTCTTCGAGTGTCTCCAGAACCCGCCCACGGACTGGACGACCTACATCACCGTGGCCGACCCGTTCCTAGTCATCATCGGCGCGTGCGAGGCCGGGTTGGCCTCCGGCGAGCTGCACGATACGCACGGCGTGGGTGCCGCCGGAATGGCGTACGCGCTGTGGACGCTGTGTCATGGCCACGCCTCGCTGACCGCCCGCAACCTCGCATACGTCGATGGCGACTTCGAGGCGCTCGCCGCCGCCGGAGTCACCTCGATGCTCGCCGGCTTCCGAAAGGACTCGTAACCGTGAACACCCGCCGACAGAAGCTCCGCCGTTTCATCATCGCCGCACAGTTCGTGATCCTACCGATCACGCTCAACTACTACTCGCCCTACCTGATGACGTCCGGGACAGCGGAGCGTATCGCCACCTTCTCGCTCATCTTCTGGCTCACCGTCTTTGCGACAGGACTCGTGGTCGGGCGGTCGTTCTGCGGCTGGGGCTGCCCGTTCAACGGCCTGCAGCAGCTCTGGGAGTCGGTGGGTGTGCGGCCCCTCAAGCGCGTCCGGTTCCTCTCGGCGATCAAGTATGTGATGTGGATCGCATGGGTGGCCGCAGTCTTTGGCATCGCCATCTCAGTGGGCGGCTGGAGCAGGTTCGACCCGTTCTACATGACCGAGAACGGAGTCTCCGTCAGCAGCGCCGGCAACCTCATCACCTACTTCGGCCTCGTGCTGCTCACGCTGGCACCGCTCGCCCTGGGGCGTCGCGGGTTCTGCCGCTACCTGTGCCCCTTCGGCGTGTGGGCCATCGTCGCCGAGAAGATCGGCTATGCCCTGCACATCCCGCGCATCGCCCTTGTCGCCGACTCATCGAAGTGCACCGCTTGCGGTTCGTGCACGAAAGCGTGCCCCATGCAGCTGCCGGTCACCGAGATGGCGCAGTCGGGCTCGATGCGCACGCCCGAGTGCTTCATGTGCGAGACCTGCGCCGACGTCTGCCCCAACAAGACGATCACGGTGGGCTACAGGCGCGCAGAGTAGACGCCGGGGGCCAAAGTCAGCCTCGGCGGTCACGCCGCACGCACGCCATCGTCACCGAGCGAAGACGATGCGTGCGTTCCGCCCGTTTGTGGAACGATAGACGGGGGGTTTCGAACGGACTTCAGGAGGATTCTGTGAGCACATCTGGCAGCGGCCGTGGCACGCGCATAGTCATCGTGGTGGCGATTCTCGCCGTCGTGGGCATCGCCGCGTTCTTCCCGATCGCCCTGGCAACGGACCGCTCGGAGTTCTGTCGCTCATGCCACACCATGGTGCCGTTCTACGACGCGTGGGCGACCGGCGGCCATGCCGAGCACGCCGCGTGTATCGACTGCCACGTCGACGCCGGCTACGAGGCACGCTTCACACACAAGTTCGTGGCGCTCAAGGAGGTCTACGCCGAGTTCTTCACCAAGGCCAACTTCCCCTCCTACAACGCCGAGATCCCCAACGAGCGTTGTCTGCGCTGCCATCCCGACGCGCCGTCCAAGGTCGTCGACAAGTTCAGTCACCCGGAGCATCTCGAGAAGGACACGCAGTGCATCTCGTGCCATGGCACGACAGGTCATAAGGTGAGCGTGGCCTCGCTCGCCTCGGCGGGTATCCTCAACGCCGCAAACGTGACCGCGGGTGACGAGTTCATCGGACAGAACCCGAAGGACGCCGGAACCAAGGGCAGTGTCTACCCGGGCCACAAGAAGGTGAACTGCCAGAACTGCCACGATCAAGCGAAACTCCAGTGCAGCTACTGCCACAAGACGCCGGCGAAGCACTTCGGGCCGAAGTGCACCGCCTGCCACAAGGACGCGTCAGTCGACTTCGACGAATTCAAGCACCCTGATGCCGGCGAGCACGACTGGCGCAAGCGCGCGTGCAAGAAGTGTCATCCGAACGGCTACGATACGGTCTACTGCACCTGCCACAAGGGCAAGCCACCCATTGATGACTGATCGAAAGACAGCACGAGACGATCGGAAGCGACCCCGCGCGAGACAGCGCGTGTGGCTGTTCGCGGCTGCCCTTGTCGCCGCGCTCGCACTCGCTCTCGTCGCCGCCGCGTTGTGGCTCCCGGGTGGCGATGGCACCAGGCGTGCGGGCAATGGCGCCTCGGCACCCGCGACGGCGACGCCGGCCGCGAACGCGAGCACCGGCGCGACGGGGGCGGCAGCCACGCCGAGTCCGCCCGCGGCCGCGCCGCGCAAGTCACTTGCCGAGTGGGACGCGTTCGTTACGC